>CAYNFM010000051.1:0-3849 GCA_964396415.1 uncultured Treponemataceae bacterium
TACGTCTGGAGCATCGGCTACAGCGCCCAGGGAAAGGACCAGCCCTACGCGGAGTAGCCGCCGCCCATGAGAGCTTCATGGCGAGCGCGGGCGACCAGGCCCCGCTCCAGATCGAATGCGGCGAGGCCCGGGCCCGGCAGGATCGCCGGGCCTTAGGGCCTCCCGAAAGGAGGAGGATATGCAATTCTTCGTCTACGGTTCCCCGACGGAAAGGCAGCAGCCTCGGGACCCCGCCGAGCTGGGAAAATTCATGGAGGAGTCCATCAAAAAGGGAATCCTCGTCACCGGCGGCGGACTCCCTCCCAAGGAGACC
Source organism: uncultured Treponemataceae bacterium (assembly GCA_964396415.1). Lineage (GTDB taxonomy): Bacteria > Spirochaetota > Spirochaetia > Treponematales > Rectinemataceae > UBA1306. The sequence continues at coordinate 314 of CAYNFM010000051.1, forward strand.
AGGATCCGCCTGACCGAGGGCAAGGTCTCGATCACCGACGGCCCCTTCATGGAGGCGAAGGAGCTGATGCCGGGTTTCGTCGTCATCCAAGTCGATACCAAGGAACAGGCGATCGAGTGGGTCACGAACAATCGCCGGCTCTATGGCGACGGAGAGACGAAGCTCGTCCAGATCTTCGGACCGTCGTAGATCGGGGAGATATAGAGAGGATTGTCGCAAGAATACATCGAAATGAACGAACCCCCGAGGCTTTTGCAAAAGTCTGACGATTTTTGCAAAAGCATCAAAAACCTTGCGCACGTTTCGCAGCGTTTCATCAAAACATCAAACAACGCGAGAAACCGCAAGAAGTCTTGCAAAACAAAGCGAGTTTTGCACGACCCCCGAATCAGAGCAATTTTCTCAGGAGAAATTCTTCAGTGGTCGAGTCGGCCGGGACCACTGATAAAATCGGACTGGACCACTGAAGGCTACTATCCTCGACCAGTGGTAAAATCGGACTGGACCACTGATGAAATCCTCCTCGACCAGTGGTCGCGAGAATTCTGACAAGAATTGTCAAGCCAATTTCAAGAAGTCGGTTACTTTTGAAATTGGCTTCGCATTTGTTCCTGTTTCTTAGAAACTGTACGCAATGCCCCAATTTAGGGTAGGTCTTTCAAAATGCGGGCGCATTTTGAAAGAGCCTCTATTGTGTATTGATTGTCACTGTCCTTTCCCGGAATTATCGGCATATTTGGCATAAGCCTCGGTAGCTACCGAAGGCTGGAGGCAGCTATGAAGCGAAATACCGGGAGGCAGGCATGAGCGTGGTCGTCTACTCCACTCCTTCCTGTCCCTACTGCGCGATGGTCAAAGACTTCCTCAAGAAGAAGCAGGTCCCCTACGAGGACTATGACGTCTCCCGCGACCAGAGGCGTGCCGACGAGATGGTGAGGAAATCGGGCCAGATGGGCGTACCCGTAGTGGACGTCAACGGCCGCATCCTGGTCGGCTACAGGCCGGCGGAGATCGAGAGCGCGCTCAGGCGCTGAGCGCTCATATCCCCAGGCCCTGCACGGCGAGCGAGACCAGGGCCACGGCGGCCCAGCAGGCCAGACCCAGCAGTATGGGCCGTATGCCGTTCTCGACGAGCCGTTTCGGCCTGGTGTTGAGGCCGATCGCCGCCATCGCGGCGCAGATGCCGAATTTCCCCGTTTCGTTGAGCAGGGAGCAGATCCGGTCCGGCAGGATTCCCGCCGTCCGAGACAGGGAGGCGGCCAGGAAGCCCAACACGAACCAGGGGAAGATCTTCGCGAAACGGATCTTTCCGCCCTTTCCCCCCGATCCTCGCCTGCGCGCGAGGGCGAGGAAGAGGGTGATCGGCACGATCATCAGCGTGCGCGTGAGCTTGACCACCGTAGCGTAGCGTCCCGCCTCGTCGCTGTACGAGAACGCGGCCGCCACTACCGACGAGGTATCGTTTATCGCCGTGCCGGCCCAAAGCCCGAACCGATCGTCCGACATCCCGAAAAGATGGCCCAGCGCGGGAAAGAGGAATACCGCCACTATATTGAACAGGAAGATCGTGGATATGGCGAAGGCGACTTCCTTGTCGTCGGCCTCGATGACCGGCGCCGTCGCGGCGATAGCCGAGCCGCCGCAGATGGAGGTCCCGACGCCGATGAGTATCTTCGTATTCGAGTCGAGCGCCAGCGACTTGCCGACGAAATAGGCGGTGAGGAAGGCCGCGGCGAGCGTAAAGAGCATGACGGCCAGCGACTGGGCGCCGACTCGCGCGACGAGACCGAGGTCGAGGCTGAAGCCAAGGAAAATTATCGAGTATTGAAGGATTTTCTTGCTCGATACCCGGATGCCTTCCTCCAGATAATAGGGACGCTTCACGAAGGAGAGCAGCATTCCGATCAGGATCGAGAAGACGGGAGCGCCGATGATGGGGACTAACCCTCCCAGGAGCCAGGCGGGGACGGCGAGGACTATGGTCAGGAGGACTCCAAGAAACCAGGCGGGCTTCGTATTCACTATCTAACCTCGGGGGATACTAGCCTCTCGCGCCCGAAGGGCGCGATACCGAGAAGGTATCGAACGTATCCAAAAGAGTATTTGTAACCAATCGGTCAGTCGGGTACTTTAGTTCTTGTACCAGTTCCGCGCCGAGACGATGCTCCTACCTCCCACGTCTCGGCGCTTTCTTTTCTCGAATCCCCTTGCCCGCTCGAGGTTCGGTATTTCTCCAGCTCGAGGATCGAGCACTCGGAGGAGAAACCCGCGGGCTGCACCCCGAAGGCTTGGACGAGGCGCGCCCAGAAGTTCACCTGGGCGCAAGTGCTGGCGATCACGACGATCGCCCGCGCGGAGAAGCGGGAACGGAGCTCGTCCATGATCTCGCTCGGGAAGGCGACCGGCGTCGAGCAGATGCATCGCGCGTACTCGAGGGCTATCCGCTCCGAGGCGCCGATGCTGTCGACCTCGTCGAGACGCTTCTGCCCCCGGAGGGCGAGGATCTCCTCGTCCCGAAGGCCGCTCTCCCGATATTCCTTCGCGTTCAGGTCGATGCAGAAGGGACAGGAAACGAGAAAGGAGGCGTAGACCCGCAAAAGCTTCAAAAGGCGCGCGCTTACCTCGGGCTCGTCGCGGGCGACGAGGGCCTCGAGGAGGCCCGAGCCCCAGAATGCCTTAGGGTACCAGGCGAGCAGCCTATTGGCGAAGAGGGTTTTGCCCATGCGACGCTCGACCAGGGAGAGCATGGCTCCGATGAGCCAGGGCATGCGGCGAGGAGGCCGTATATAGCCGGCCTCGTTCGACTGTATCATCGCGGCATGTCGTCGATGCCGCCCGCGTTGACGACGTCGCTGTAGCCCGCCTGCTTGAGTAGGCGCGCGGCCTGGGCGCTGCGCGCCCCCGAGGCGCAGTAGAGCACGATGGGTCCGTCCTTGGGACCCAGCTCGTCCAGCTTCGTCATGAGGACGTTGAGGGGGATGTTGATCGCCCCCGGATAGGCCTCGTCCTCGAACTCGCCCTTCGTTCTCACGTCGATTATCTTCGCCCCCGCCTTGATCCTGTCCTTCACGTTGGATGTTGCCATATGGTCCTCTCCTTTCCTATACCCTTTCCAGATCGAAGCCGCCCTCGGCGAGGATGGCCGAATAGCCTCCCGCGACGTTGACGAGATCGTCATAGCCGTTGTCCTTCAATATCCTCAGCGCAAGATGGGACCGGAAGCCCGAGAGGCAGTGCAGGTGCAGTCGACCGGTCTTGGGGAGCTCGTCGAGGCGGAATCGCAGCTCGTCGAGCGGGATGTTGATCGATCCGGCGATATGGCCTTCCTCGTACTCGTTGACGTTGCGCACGTCGACGACGTGGGCCTCGGGACCTCCCCCCTTTGCGGCGGCGAGGGCCGCCTTGAGGGCGGCGGCCGTCTCCAGGGGGCTGTAGCCCGAGATGTCGTTCTGCGCGACGAAGGCGGCGACGTTCACGGGATCGTTGGCCGAAGAGAAGGGAGGGGCGTAGGCGAGGTCGAGCTCGGCCAGGTCGTC
>CAYNFM010000051.1:3949-28021 GCA_964396415.1 uncultured Treponemataceae bacterium
CGATACTTCATCCGCATGCCGAGGGCGTTCGACGCCGCGATGCGTCCTTGACGGTTCGCGGGCCCCGCCAGGGGAATGCGCACTTTCCTTCCGGATACTGCATGGAGGACCTCGACCATGTCTCCGGCGGCGTAGATGCTCGGGTCGGAAGTCCTGAGCTCCTCGTCTACCTCGAGGCCGCCGGAGGGTCCTATCGCGATTCCAGCGGCCTTCGCGAGCGCGGACTCCGGACGGACGCCGATGGACAGGAGCACGATGCCCGCGTCGACGACCCTGCCGTCGCTGAGCTCGGCCTCGCCTGCTCCTCCGCGTACGGCCTTGAGACCGAGGCCGGTCAGGACTCGGACTCCGTGCTCCTCGAGCTTGGCCGCTATCATGGCTCCGAACTCGGGATCCATCATCGGCATGACCCTCGGTTGAAGCTCCACGACGGTAGTCGCGAGCCCCCTTTCCCGGAAGGCCTCGGCCATCTCGAGACCGATGAAGCCGCCCCCAGCTATCAGGGCCGAGGCGGGCGCATGCGTCTCGATATAGGCCTTGATCCGATCGACGTCGGGAACCGTCCAGAGCTTGAATACGTTGGGCGAATCGAGGCCCGGCAGGGAGGGCGTCAGCGGCTTGCCGCCCTGGGCAAGGATGAGCCTGTCATAGGGCAGCCAGGATTCGCCTTCGGGGCCGATGACCCTGACGCGCTTCGCCCCTCGGTCGATCTCCACGGCCTCGGTATCGACGAAAACCTTGACTCCGTATCGCGCGTCGAAGCCCTCGGGAGTCTGGAGAAGGAGCTTGGAACGCTTGGGAATTGCGCCGGACACATAATAAGGAAGACCGCAATTCGCGAAGGATACGTAGGGCCCTCGCTCGATCAGGCTGATCTCGGCCTTTTCCGACAAGCGCCTCGCGCGGGCGGCCGCCGTAGCCCCGCCGGCGACGCCGCCTATTATCACTAACCTAACGCCCATATGACTGCTAGGATAATGGAATTATCATACTTCGAAAGTGACTAAACGTACATTCCTTCGCTCGATTCGCCTCGGGTCGGGAATCGCCATCATAGCCTCATACTCAATAGGTATGATCGGATCCGCATATAGTATTTGCTGTAACCTAAGGGAATAAGTACTCTTATTACTGTAATGATGGAAAAGGAGGCACACTTAGTGCGTAGCTTGAGAGTATCCCTGTTCTTTTCGCTAATAGCGCTACTTATCGTCGCAGGTTGCGCGACGAAGCCGAAGGCTCCGCCGTCGGTGCCCGATCCCGAGAGCAGCTCGGTCCAGGCAGGGTCCGCCGGCCTCGCGCCCGCCGGAGACGCGCAGTACCAGAGCATCGACTTCGCCATTCTCTTCGGAAGCCGCGACGCAGTGGCGTCGTGGAGCTTCTCCATCGTCGACCAGACTAAGAAGAACGCCGTCAAGACGGTCAAGGGCGACGCCACGAGCCTTCCCGACAAACTAAGCTGGGACGGCAAGACCGACGCGGGCGCCATCGCGGCCGAGGGGACTTACGTAGCCGCCTTGAGCATCGATTACGGCGCTAAATTCAATCCCGGCTCGGCCTCCTCCAAGCCCTTCATCCTCGATATCACGGCGCCGAGCCCATCCTTCACCCCCAACCCGGCGCAATTCGCCTATCCGTCCGGCGGGGTCGTCGCCCCGATTTCGGTGACGCTCGCCGCCAAGCCCGGCCTCGCGAAAATCGCGAGCTGGGGCCTGGACGTCAGCGATTCGACCGGCAATCCGATAAAGAGCCTCAAGGGGACCTGGCCGGCCGGCGATGTCGCTTGGGACGGAAAGACCGATTCCGGGGGCTACGTCGAGATGGGTAAAAGCTATCCGGCCGCTCTCGCCGTCGCCGACGAGTTCGGGAACAAGGGTACCTTCAAAGGAAGCTTCACGGTCGCCGATATTCCCGGGGCCCAGTCGAGTTCCATCTCCGCGCAAGGCCAAGGCTTCTCCCCGACGACCACGATCCTCAAGAACACGCTCGACCTCGCGATTGCCGTTGGCTCGAAATCCAACGCCCAGGCTTGGCGAGTCGAGATTCAGGGCCCGGAGAACGGAATGGTCAAAACCGTCCGGACATTCTCCGGCACCGCCTCCGATATCCCCGACAGCCTCAGTTGGGACGGCAAAGACGACTCCGGGAACCTCGCCGCCGAGGGATCCTACTTCGCGACTCTTTCCGTCGATTACGGGAAGACCTTCAAGGCCTCCACCGCGAAAAGCGGCAATTTCTCCCTCGTAACGACTCCCCCTTCCGGAACCATCGCGGTCGATCCCCCGACCGCGAATCTCTCGACCCTCGGCGCCAAAAATCCGGTCAACTTCACCATCGAGGCCAAGTCCGCCTTCGCCCAGATCGCGAGCTGGGTACTCGCCGTGTACGACCCATCCAAGGTTTCGGTCGCAGTCTTCAACGGCAATTGGCCCAACGATAAAATGGCATGGGACGGAAAGACCGTGGAAGGCGGTTCCCTCATCCCCGGATCCCAATACTCCGTCGTGGCGAAGGTCCAGGACGAATACGGCAACGTAGGCAACCTGGAAGGCGTCCTCTCGACCGCGGGGCTCAACGCCGCCAACGAGGCGACTTCCATCCAGGCTCGATCCGCGGGCTTCGCCCCCACCGGGGACGGGACTGCGGCGACGATGGAATTCGGGATCTCCATCGGGGATGCCGGCTCCGTCAAATCCTGGAAAGTCGACATGATCAAGGATAACATCGTCCAGAAGAGCATTACCGGAACGGGGGACCAGCTTCCCTCCTCCGTCAGCTGGGACGGCAAGGTAGACAACGGCGGCTATGCCCCCGAGGGCAGCTACGAGGCCATGCTCTCCGTGGACTACGGCCAGGCCTACGCTCCCGTCTCCGCCCAGTCCAAGCCCTTCGTCCTCGACCTCACGGCCCCGACCGGCGCGATCGCCCTCTCGACCGATCTCTTCGCTCCCGACGGGAGCGGCAACGACATCGAGACCATCACGATGTCGGGCTCGTCGAGCCTCGCCCGCATAACGTCCTGGTCTCTGGGCGTCAACGATCCCGGCGACAATCCCTTCGTCTCCTGGAAAGGCGCCTGGCCGGCCGCGGCGATCGCTTGGGACGGCAAGGGGAGCAACGGGGACCTCGTGGAATCGGCTTCCGACTACGAGCTCACGCTCCAGCTGCGCGACGAGTTCGGGAACGTCGGCACCGTCAAGAAAACCCTCTCGACCGACATCCTCGTCCTGAAGGTCGGGGACGGCTATCAGATCAGGGTATCGAGCATAGTATTCAAGCCCTATACCGCCGACTATAAGGACGTGCCCGCCGATAGGGCCGCCCGCAACCTCAACACCCTCGACCTCCTCGCCAAGAAGCTCTCGAAATTCCCCGACTACAAGATCAGGCTCGAGGGTCACGCCGTAATGATCAATTGGGACAATAAGGCGAAGGGCGCGATCGAGCAGAGGGAGATACTCATTCCCCTTTCCAAGGAGAGGGCCGAGGCCATCAAGGCCGCCCTGGCGGACAGGGGCGTAACGGCCGATCGCCTCGTAACGGACGGCGTCGGAGCCAAGGACCCGATAGTCCCCGACAGCAACCTCGCGAATCGCTGGAAGAACAGGCGCGTCGAGTTCTACATCTTGAAGTAATTTCCGATTCGCTCAGCGTATCGGCTGGCCGGGAAGGGCGCTACCTTCCCGGCCTTTCTCATTTAGGGACGGGCGGGAGAAATATTCCTTGACCATCGCCATGAAGGCCTCCGCCTCCTCTGTCAATCCTGTCTTTCGATGGCATATTCCGATGACGCTCTTCTGCCGCAGGTGGACGTAGCGCAGGTCCTTGATCCTCGCGTCGCCGAGCCCGAACTCGGGCAGGATCGACCAACCGAGTCCCGAGGCGAGGAGATCCAGGATCGAGAGGGCGTCGGTACACTCGTAGGCCGGAGCGGGAGAAAGGCCGTATTCGGCGCAGATCGCGGCGATCATGTCGGCGAGCCCGGGAGCGACGGAACGAGCCAGGCCGATAAAAGGGCTCGAGGCAAGGGCCGCGAAGCATTCCTTAGGCTCGCCCTCGAGCCGATAGGACTTCGGGTAGACGAGGGAGAAGGATTCCTCGACGAGGGGCTCGAAATCCAGCCTATCCTCGCGCATCCACGAGCGCACGAAGCCGAGTTCCAGGGATCCCGTCATGAGGGCCTTCCCCTGGGCTTCCGACGGCATGACGAGGATTTCCGTCTTCAGGGCCGGCCTTTTCTTCCCGAGTTCCTCGAGGAAGCGGGCGAGATGGGCGTTGAAGAAGAAATTGACGCAGCCTATCCTGAGGACGCGCGCCTTCAGGGATATCGCCTTGGCCGTGCGACAGACGACATCGATCGACTCGAGGATCCTCTCGGACTCGGCGAGGAGGTATTCCCCGGCCTCGGTCAGTCTCGTCCTCCTCCCGGTCCTGTCGAAGAGGGCCGCGCCGACTTCCTCCTCGAACTCCTGGATCTGCCTGCTTAATGGAGGTTGCGATACATGGAGCATCTCGGCGGCCTTGGAGAAGCTGAGGCATCGCCCGACGGCCGTGAAATACCTGAGATGCCGTAGCTCCATGCGTCGTATGGTATTGCATATCCCGGCAGCCCGCAAGGCAGGGGATTCGCCTTTACGTTCCTCCCTATTCGCCGCGGCCTGGCCCGCGCCTCCCGGCGGAGGCGCGGGATCTCGCCGTCTCCGCGGCGGAGGCGATGCGATCCTCGGCGGCAATCGGGGCGCCCTTTTCGTCCACGACTACGACTGCGCCGTCGAAGCTCCTCGTCCTCCACTTTACCGCCTCGGAGAATTCCTCGCGGCATTCCGCGAGGTCGGGTGTCGCGAAGAAGCCGGAGGCCATGATCTCGTACAGTCCTTCGGCGCTATAAGGCCTCGCGATGGAGGCTTCGATCGCCTTTATGGCCGCGCGGGCATCCCTCAGGAGCTCCGAGGCGCGGAGCAGGACAAGATGATTCGAGGACATGTCCTCGATCTCTCCCGCCTCCCGGAGCGCCCTGTACTCCACGAGAGCCTGCCTGGCGATGCGTACGCTCTCGTCCACCGTGTCGGGATCGGCCGGGTCGAATCCCTCGGAGTAGCTCACGACGTGGATGATCTGCGGGCTCGAGGCGTCGTTGGGCTCGATATCGTCCATCAGCGCAGTCACCGCCGCGAGCTCCGCCCTCGCCTTCTCGCCATCCCGCGAGAAGCGGTCGAGGCCGCCCCTCGGCTGCAGATAGACCTTGAAGTCGCTGTCCTCGAGTTCCCTCGCGAGGTGGAGCAGGGCCCTCGCCTTGGCGAGGTCCTCGATGCCCCGGGTGCTCCTCGGCGTATTGAGGGCTATTTGCAGGATGAGCTTCTGTATGCCCGCGGCCTTGGCGGCTTTGGCCGCGACGAGGCTCGACAGGACGTAGGTCAGGTCGTCGCCTCCTCGCGAGGCGAAATGTTGCGGCACGTCGGGCTCGAGGGGCTTTTCGGTAGCGGCTATGAACTCGAGGGCCTCGAGCTGCCGACGCAGGCCGACCTGCGCCGGGTCGGGACCCCGTCCGTCGATCCGGCAGGACCACCAGAGCGGGAGGGAATGCCAGGCGATGTCGATGCTCTCCTCGAGCATCCGCGCCATAGGCTCGACTCCGCCCGTACCGGCGGAGGACCTGACCAACATGGGCCGCGCGGCGCGCCACGCCTCCGCGAACTCGAGGGGCGAATCGATGGGGACGCCTCCGCCGTCGGCCATCCCCTCCCAATCGCGGCCGAACTCCGACTGGCTGAGCCGGGAAGTCTCGATGGAGAGCACGTCGAGCAGCCCCGATCGGGCGAGCCGAGAGGTCCAATCCAGGAAGAGCGACACGGCCTCCTTCCTGTCGGGGAGGTAGGGCCCGACTTGGGCGCGGATGAGGGGAGGAAGGCCGCGGGCGATGCCATGGGCTACGCGGGCGGCGACGCTGTCGCCCCGAGACCCGAAGCGACGATAGCCGCTCCTGTCGACCGGCTCGACGGAGAAGTACTCGCCCCTGCGAACGAGATCCCTCCCGAAGGCCATGCGGGCATCGTCATAGGCGGCGCCCTTCGCCGCGCGCTCCGGCAGGAGGTAGCGGGGCAGGCCGAGGATATCCAGGGTCTCGGCCGGACTCTCGTCCCCGCGGAACAGCCCGGCGACGAGGGGAAAGCGTTTTCGGACGAGATCGCAGGTCTCTGGGAGGCCGGCGAAAAGCAGAGTCTTGACCGTCCCGCCATCGGAGACGAGGGAATGCGAGGCTTCGAGGGCATCCATGAAGGCAGAGAAGAGGGCTAGGCCGTCCTCGGGCTCGAGCCAATCGCCGAACCCGAGGGCCGTAATGCCGTTGCCCCTTATCCAGTCCCCGAGCGCGCGCGCCTGAGTCGGCCTGGGGGCCTTGCCGACGACTTCATTCAGCTCCTGCCCCGCCCGTATCGCGGCGAGTCCGCATTCCTCGAGCAGCCGCTCCATGGACGCGATGCCGAGCCTATGGGCGTCTTCCGCGGGATGAAGGAATCCGATCCTATCGGAGATATCCAGAAGCCTGGCCATCCCTTCTCCTTTCCATGATAAAGGGTATGGCGCGGACGAAGCGGGGTCCAATACTTGTTTGGAGAGCGATAATACTTTTATGGTATCGATGGCGGGAGGATCATTTCCTCAGGTAAAGCGTCCGCGTCGGAAGGGCGAATCCTATGCCCTTCTTCTCGAATTCTCCCATGAGCCTCAGGTTGATCTCCTGCTGTATGTCCATGTAGCGCAGATAGTCGCTCGTGGCCACGAAATAAACCACGTCGAATACCAGGCTGGAGTCTCCGAAGGACGAGAAATGGGCGCGATCGAAGGTCGCGTCCTCGATCCCCCTTACGATATCCCCGATCATCGCAGGAATCCTCGCGAGGTCCTCCACCTTGGTTTCGTAGACGACGCCGATTTGAAAATTCACCCTTCGCCGTTCCATCCTTTTGTAATTGCGGAGCCTCGACTTGGTGAGGTCGGTATTGGAAAATATCAGCTGCTCTCCGCTCAGGCTCCGTATCCGCGTAGTCTTGATGCCGATATGCTCGATCGAGCCGGAGAAGTCGTCGATGGTGATGAAGTCGCCGACCTCGAAGGGCCTATCGAAGTATATGACGAAACAGCTGAAAAGATCGCCGAGTATGGTCTGCGCGGCCAGGGCTATCGCTATCCCGCCGATGCCCAGGCCGGCGAGCAGCGCGGAGATATTGACGCCGAGATTGTCGAGGAGGATGAAGACCGCGAGACCCCAGATCGCTATCTTGGCTACCGTGACGATCCCCTTGATGGTCTGGAGCTTGGCGGCGTCGCCTTCCCTTCGAATCCAGCGTCTTTCCGCGAATAGGGCGAGCAGCAGGACCGCCAGCCTCGTACCGAAAAAGCCGAGGAAGACGAAGAAGAGGACGTTGACGATCCTGTCTACCTTGGCGCCGAGGCTGAGCGTTTGCATGCGCAGGTAGACGGCGACGCAATAGAGCATCGGCGCCGCCTTCTTCTCCACTTCCAGCGTGATCGAGGGATCGATCGAGTCGCCGGCGCTCTTCCTCGCCTTCTTCACGCGCCGTACCAGCATTTTCTCGACGATGTAGAGCGCGATGAGACTCCCCGCGAAGACGGCGACGAAGAGCGCATAGTCGGAGAGGCTGTTATCGGGGAAATTGACTTTGAAAAACTCCTTGAGCATGTCTCCCCCTCGCGCGACCTCGGACAGGGCCCGGGCGGCGGATATGATCACGTATCCTTTCCCGACAATCGCCTATAGATCCTGCCCGCCGTCACCATCGCCGATTCCCTGAGCCCGCTGGCTTCCAAATCCTTCAGGAGAGAGGGGAGCAGGTCCTCGAAGCCCGCTTCCTTTTGAGCGCAAAGGACGTGATGCGCTTCCCGACGCAAGGAAACTGAATTCGCCCCGTCCTTGACGAGGGCCCGGAACAGGGCGGGCCAGGCGGCTATCTTGAACTTGATCAAGCCTTCGGCAGCCACCCAGGCTACATCGCGATCCCGATCCGTCAAAGCCCTAACCAGGGACGGAATCGAAAGAGGAGAGCCGATGGCCTCGAGCGCCTTGGCGGCCTCCCATCGGAGCTGCCTGAGACGGGAGGTACTCAAGGCCCGGGAGAGCGGAGCGACGGCGCGCTCGCCGATCGCCACGAGAGCGACTCGCGCATTCCGACGAAGGACGCCGTCCTCGCTCGCCAGCAGATCCATCGATGCCATTATCTTCGCATCGATATCTGCGCCGTCGTTCCCGTCCATTTCTTTGCCTTTCCGAGCTCGATATTAGAGCAAACGCCATTGCCTATGAAATGTACGCGGATTGAAGACATCTTGTTTCCCATTGATATCGAAATGTCCGCGGATTGAGTTCGAAGCGGAACATCGCATTTTCTTAGATTCAACGTATCTAATGATAGTCGCCATATCGATTGTCGCTGTAACGGTCATGGCGCTGATCGCGCTGCTCCTGGCGATGGTCGTAGCGTCCGTGGTCGTAGCGTCCATTGTCGTAGCCGCGCCAATGCCCGAACACTACGCATCCCGCGAGGGAAGCGCTCAAAGCCGCGATGATGAGTAGCTTGTTCATTCGGTCTCCTTGATGTACGCAGGGGTGGCGACGGCCTGTCCGTCGCGGTTGAGGGCGAAGGCAATCTTCTTTACCGCGGGATCGTTGATGAGGCGATAGAAATCCCGAATCGTGGCCAGCCCTTCGTCGTTTACCGCGGTAACGATATCGCCGGCGGCGAGCCCCATGGCGGCGGCGGGGGACTTGGGAATCACATCGGCCACGAAGACGCCTCGAAGCCCCTTGGGCAGCTTCGAAGCGTCGATGTCCCGATCCTGGAGAGAGACTACATCGACTCCCGGAAATAGGGCGCTATCGATTTTATCGAGATTGTCCGGGCGCGCCTCGATATCGACCGAAAGCTTCAGGCTTTTGCCGTCCCGGAATACGGTGAAGCCGGCCTTTTTCCCGGCCGGAAGGTCGCCTACGATGCGCACGAGCTGGTCCACGCCCGCTACCTCCGCGCCGTTCGCGATCAGGACGACGTCGCCCGGGAAAAAGCCGCCTTTCCCGGCCGGGCTGCCCTTGAACACCTCGGATACCAGGGCTCCTTTCAGGGGATCGACCCCGAGCTCGGCGGCGCTGGCCTCGTCCATGCTCGCGAGAGATACCCCCAGCCAACCGTAGCTCAGCTTGCCCTTGGCTATGAACTCGTCGATCGCTCCCTTGGCGTTATTGATGGGAATCGCGAAACCTAGGCCGATGCTCCCTCCCGAAGGGGAGGCGATCCAGGTATTGATGCCCACCACCTCGCCTCGGATGTCGACGAGGGGGCCTCCCGAGTTGCCGCCGTTGATCGACGCGTCGGTCTGGATGAAATCGGAGATATTGCCGCTCGGGTCGCCCGAGCGGCCGAGGGCGCTCACCGTCCCCGTAGTGACGGAAGAGACGAAGCCGAAGGGATTGCCGATGGCTATCGCCCAATCGCCGACCTTTAGGGCGGAGGAATCGCCCAAGGTAGCTACGGCGATGCTCTTGGAATCGGTCTCGAATTTCACGAGGGCCAGGTCCTTGCGGTCGTCCTTGCCGACGAGTTTCGCCTTGAACTCCCGCTTATCGTCGAGAACGACCTTGATTTCCGTCGCCGAGCCGACGACATGATCGTTGGTGAGCACGTATACCGTTTTGCCGTCGTGCCGCACGATTATTCCGGAACCGAGCCCACGCTCTTGCCGGGGCGGCTGATTGTTTTGTCCTCGATCGGGGGAGCCGAAGAAGAAGGGCCGGGGACTCTGCTCCTGAGGAGTCGTTTGATCGCTCGCCGTCATGGCGACATTGATTTCCACTACCGAGGGTTGGACGGTTTCCGCCACGTAATCGAAGGCTTTCTGAACCGCCTCGGCTTTCGCAATAGCCGCCTTGACGTCGGCTGGAGGCGGATTCGCCGGAGACTCCGCTCGGAGAACCGCCGTCGACAACCAGGCTCGGGCCCAGGCGGGATTGAGGAAACCGGCGTAAGCGATAGCGGATCCGACGATCGCGCCGACGAGTACGAGATTGAGGAAGAAAAAGCTCCGCGAGTAGGGTTTCTTCATTATTGGCATGCCATCCCCCTCTACATTAATAATGTAATAGTTATGCCGACGAAAAGCCTCTTCGTCGGCCTTTGATGCGACCCCCCGATAGATGCTAAGATGAGCCCCGACCCTTGCCGCGACGGGGGCCGCATGGAGGATGAACAATGGCCATTATCACCATCGCCCGGGAACTCGCCGCTCTCGGCGAGGAAACCGCCCGAGAGCTCGGTCGGATGACCGGTTTCCGAATCGTGGACCGCGACTACATCGAGAAGCGTCTCGCCGAGCACGGATTCAGGCTCGAGGACCAGCAGAAATACGACGAGAAAAGGCCGGGTTTCTGGTCCTACATCGCCGAGAACAGGGCCGATTACATCCAGTACCTGAAGCTGGCGCTCTACGAGGAAGCGTCGGAAGGCTCCTGCATCATAATCGGGAGGGGCGGTTCCGTGATTTTCGGGAAAGTCCCCAGCCACCTGAGCGTCCGCATCGTCTCTCCTCCGGCCCTCAGGATCGAGCGCGCGATGGGGCAATTTTCCTGCGGCGAGCGCCAGGCCCGGCAAATCGTGGAACAGTGCGATCATAACCGGACCGGTTTCAGCAAGATCTTCTTCGACATGGACTGGACCGACTCGAGGGGATACGACCTGACAATCAATACGGCCAGGCTGGACTCCGTCCAAGCGGCCGAAACGGTGAGAGAGTACATGACCCTGGCCATAGACGCGGACGACGAAGCGGCCGGGACCCGCATGATCCCCGACCTCATCCTGGGCCAGAGGGTGCTGACCGAGATCGTCTGCGTGAAGAAGGAACGTCTTGCCAGCCTCACCGCCTGCGCCGAGCAGGGGGTGGTGACCCTCGGCGGACTGTCGAATACCAAAGCCGCGATCGACAAGGCCGTCGCCGCTGCCCGAGCGGTGCCGGGCGTCCGCGAGGTGAAGAACGACATGCATCTGGTACAGGAATACGAAGTATGAAGATTGACGGATCCCTAGCGACGGACAAGGGCTACAAATGGATAGCCCTGTCCAACACGACCTTGGGCACGCTCATGGCTTCCATCAACAATAACATAGTCCTGATCTCTCTCCCCAGCATTTTCAACGGCCTCGGCATCGATCCGCTGGTACCTAACGAGACCTTCTACCTCCTCTGGATCCTCATGGGCTACTCGGTGGTCGTGGCCACCCTCCTCGTGTCCTTCGGCAGGCTGTCCGACATGTTCGGCCGGGTGCGCCTCTACAATCTGGGCTTCGCCATCTTCACGGCGGCTTCGATACTGCTCTTCCTCACCCCGGGGAAAGGCAACGCGGGAGCGATGGAGGTCGTGGTCTTCCGCATGATCCAGGCGATCGGCGGCGGCTTCCTCCTCGCCAACAGCGCGGCCATCCTGACGGACGCCTTTCCTCCCCTCGAGCGAGGGATGGCCCTGGGACTCAACCAGATCGCCTTCATCAGCGGCTCGCTGATCGGGCTCATCCTGGGAGGCTTCCTGGCGGTGCTTAACTGGCGCCTCGTCTTCCTCGTCAGCGTGCCGGTCGGCATCGCGGGCACGATCTGGGCCTATCTCAAGTTGAAGGAGACCGGCAGCATCGCCCGTAACCAGAAGCTAGACCTGCCCGGCGTCCTGACTTTCGGCGCCGGCCTCATCATCCTACTGGTCGCCTTGAACTATGGCATCATGCCCTACGGGCGCGCCGTCATGGGTTGGGAGAGCCCCCTGGTCGTCGCCGGCATCGTCGCCGGCCTCCTCCTCCTCGCGGTCTTCGTCCTCATCGAGCGGCAGGCGCGGTTCCCGATGTTCCGGTTGAGCTTCTTTCGGATACGGATGTTCGCCGCCGGCAACTTGAGCGGCTTTTTCTACTCGGTAGCCCAGGGAGGCCTCCAGTTCATGCTCATCATCTGGCTGCAGGGAATCTGGCTGCCCCTGCACGGCTACAACTACGAGGAAACCCCCTTATGGGCCGGCATCTATATGGCCCCGATGCTGGTCGGCTTCTTCATCATGGGACCCTTGTCCGGCTGGCTCTCGGACCGCCACGGCTCGAGGGGGCTCGCCACCCTGGGCCTGATCGTCGTAATGGCGGGCCTTCTCCTCCTCGTCCTCCTGCCGGCCGACTTCTCCTATCCGCCCTTCATGCTCATCCTGATCCTCGTGGGCATGGGCATGGGCCTGTTCAACTCTCCCAATATGACGGCCATCATGAACTCGGTCCCTCCCGAGTATCGCGGCGCGGCATCGGGCATGCGGGCGACCATCCAGAACGCGGGTAGCCTCGTGAGCATGTCCCTTTTCTTCAGCATGGTCATCGTCGGCCTGGCCCGCAGCCTGCCGGGAGCCCTGTACTCGGGACTGACCGCCGTAGGCATACCCGCCGACGCGGCTTCCCACGTGGCGTCCCTGCCGCCTACCGGGGCTCTCTTCGCCGCCTTCCTGGGCTACAATCCCATGCGGCAGCTTCTCGCTCCCGCCGTCCTGGACAAGCTGCCCGAAGCCGCAAGGGCCCTCGTCCTCGGCAAGCAATTCTTTCCCTCCCTGATGGCCTCGGCCTTCATGAACAGCCTGAGGCTTACATTCTACGGAGCCGCTGCCCTGTCCTTCATCGCGGCGATCGTCTCTTTCCTGCGCGGGGGCAAGTACATCCACGAGATGGAAGCATGAGACCGATCAGCCGATGACTTCCAGTCGCATCCCAAGGAGGTTCGTAATGAAAAGCGATCAGGCCCTCAGGATTTTGTTTCTTTCGCTCGCGGCCGCCTTCCTGGCGAGCGTCGCGGCCTTCGCGAATTCCGCGCACGAGATAGACGCGAGCGTCGATACCGCCCTGGGGCGGTTCGAGAAGGAGGTGCGGGGGGCCGATCGCCTGCTCGCGGAGGCTCGCGGAGTCCTCGTGCTGCCGAAAGTGATCAAGGGAGGCTGGGTCGTGGGCGGGGAATACGGAGAGGGAGCGCTCAGGATCGGCGGTCGGACCGTCGCCTACTACAGCGTGGCCTCGGCTTCCTTCGGCCTTACCTTCGGCGGGGAGATGAAGGATCTCGTCATCCTCTTCCTTTCCGACTCCGTTTTAAGGAAGTTCCGCTCGAGCAAGGGATGGGAAGCGGGCGTGGACGGAAACGTAGCGGTAATAAAGGTCGGCAGCGGGGCTTCCGAGGATACGACGAAATTCAACGAGCCCATCGTCGGCTTCGCGGTCGGCGTCAAAGGGCTCCTCATCGACGCCTCTTTCAAGGGTTCCAAGTTCACGAGGATAGAGAGATAGCATGAAGTCCCAAGTATCCATCGTCCGCTGCCCCGACTATGAGACTGAGGCCGTCGAGACGGCAGTACGCCAAGCCTGCGAGGACGCCCGGTTTCCCGACGCCGCCGGGAAGACCGTCCTATTCAAGCCGAATATCCTGAGGGGCGCGGAGCCCGACAAGGCGGTCAGCACCCACCCCGCCGTGCTTCGCGCCGCCATCCGCTATGCGAAGTCGCGCGGCGCCGCCCGGGTCCTCGTCGGAGACTCTCCGGCTTTCCAGGTCGGAGTCGCGGCGTTCCGCAAGAGCGGCCTCCTCGAGGCGGCTGCGGAAGAGGGGGCCGAATGGGTCGATTTCTCCGATGCCGTCCTGGTGGACAATCCGGAAGGCATGCTCGTCAAGAGCTTTACGGTCGCGCGAGCCGCGGTCGAGGCGGACATCCTCGTGTCGCTCTGCAAGCTCAAGAATCACACCCTCATGTACTATACCGGCGCGATGAAGAATCTCTTCGGCTGCATACCGGGTCTCCAGAAGCCGCAATTCCACATGCGCTTCCCGGAGCGGGTCCGCTTCGGCCAAATGCTCACGGACCTCAACCTCGCGCTGAAGTGCGAGTTCTCGCTCATGGACGCGGTCGTCGGCATGGAAGGTCCCGGTCCCAGCTCCGGCCAACCGCGCGGGATCGGCGCCATCCTCGCGTCTCGCGACCCGTTGGCGCTCGACTGCGCGGCCTGCCGGATCGTCGGCCTCGATCCCAGCCAAGTCCCCAACCTCGAGGACGCCCTCGGCCGCAAGGCCTGGATCGCGTCCGAAAGCGACATCGAAGTACTGGGAGCCGGAGCGGACGAAATCCGGGTCGAGGGCTGGAAGCACCTGCCGCGCAACGGCAAGGGCATGCCCCGGATTCCTCCCGCCTTGCAGAATCTCGTCGTCGGCAGGCCTTTTTTCTCCAAGCGAGCCTGCATCGCCTGCGGGGCATGCGTAACGATTTGCCCAGGGAAAGCGCTTGCCCTGGTACCCGATGCCCAAGCGAAAGCCAAGAGGCGAATCGAGGTCGATTACGAAAAATGCATCCGTTGCTACTGCTGCCATGAGGTCTGCCCGGAAGACGCTATCCTCGTAAGGCGTCTGCGTCCCTTCGGATTCGCCTAGGATAGCCAACCCCTATCCTTCGCCTTCCTCCATGCCTCCATGCGGTTTATCGCCCCGAGCTTCTGGATGGCCATGGAAAGGTAGTTTCGAACCGTACCCTCGGACAGGAAGAGCGTCGCGGCGATGCCGGCGATGCTCGATCCCCCGCCCGCGCAATTGAGGACGTCGCGCTCGCGCGGCGTAAGGGGATTGTCGCCCTCGCTCAATGCGTCCATCGCGATTTCGGGGTCGATGACGCGCTCGCCCCTCGTCACGCGCCTGATGGCGTCCGCCAACCTGGTCACGGGAGCGTCCTTGGTCAGGAAGCCTACGGCCCCGTTCTCCATCGCGCGCTTGAGGTAGCCGGGACGGCCGAAGGTCGTGAGGATGACGACACGGCAGGCAGGCAAGCCCTCCTTCAACCTTGCCGCGGCGGCTAGGCCGTCCTCGCCGGGCATCTCGATGTCCAGGAGGGCGACGTCGGGACGCCGCTCCAGGGCGAGGTCCATGACCTCGTCGCCTCTACCCGCCTCCGCCACGACTTCGATATCGGGCTCGAGCCCCAGAAGCGCTGCTATCGCCCCCCGGACCATGGCTTGGTCCTCGGCGATCAGTACGCGGATCATGCTTTCCGCGGCTTGTCGGGCGGCAAAGGCAGCGAGAGGCTGAGCCGAAAGCCTCCGCCTTCCCGGAAGCCGGCCTCGAGACGCCCATCCAGGATATCCGCCCTCTCCTTGAGGCCCGCGAGGCCGGTTCCCCGCGCCGGTTCGGCGCCATCGCGAGTCTCGGGAGCTCGCCCGTCGTCGATTATCTCGATCGCCACGCGGCCGTCTTCCCTTTGCAAAAGCACCTTGCAGGACTTGGCCCGGCTGTGGCGCACCAGGTTGGTCACTCCCTCGCGGAGAGTCCAGGCCAGGGCCTCGTCGTGCTCGGGAGGGAGGCCGATCAAGGCAGCCTCGTCCGCCTCGCGGGAAAAGGACAAGCCTGCCGCCTCGATGAGGTTCCGGGCCGAGCGCAACTCGACGGCCAATTCCGGTCGGCGATAGTTGGAAAGCGCCTCGCGGACTTCCTGGAGCATGGACCTCGCCGCGTTCTCCACGTCGCCGATCTCTTTTCCGGCCCGCTCGGGGGACACCGCGATGAGGCGACCGGCGAGCTCGCTCTTCAGGATTATGAGGGATAGGGCATGGCCCAGGAGGTCGTGCAGGTCGCGGGCGATGCGCAGGCGCTCGGCGCTTACCGCCAGGCGCGAGATTTCCTCCTGCGCGGCCCGCAGATCCTTCCCCGCCGTGAGGGACCAGCGTACGAGCATTACCATGAAACACACGACGGGTATCAGGAAGAGCATCGGGAAAAGATCGGTTATCGTGAATATCGCGCTGAGAGCCGCGCAGAGACTCAGAAGGGCTACGTTCGCGACTGCCGCCCGTCGCCAGGAGAATGCGCCTCCGATATAAGCGCTCGTGAAGATGAACCCGCTCAGGATGCCATGGCCTCCCAGCCGTCCCAGGAGGGCGAGGACCGCGCTCAGGGCCGTCAGGAAGGCCGCGATGGGCCAATTCCCGCGGGACTTCCGCCGATATTCGGAATTCGCCAGGAAGAACAGTTCGCGAACGTTCCTCAAGGTGGCCCAGGCATAAGCGAGGGCGAATAAGCCGATGAAGACCAGGGTCGCGAAAAAGGACGCGCCGATCGCCGAGACGCGGATCAGGTCCGCCACGTCCAGGGCCAGGAAAGGCAGCCAGACGATCCAAGCCAGCCAAACGAGATAAGGCGAAAGCCTCGCGAGGCTCGGCATCCGTACCGGTCCTTCGTCGTCGCGCACCTGTCGATAGCTCCTGGATCAAGGATAAGCGCGTAGGCCTACAGGAGAGGACGGCCCCGCCCGGAGGCGACGCCTCGGCCGCAATAACTCGATTGAAGCTCTACTCTCCCGCCTATGTCAAGGAAACTTTCTCGCGATCGATTCACGATATGCCCTCCTCGGTCAAAGATAGAACTGCAGTTCGATGTCGAGTTGCCACAGGAAGGGAAGAGCCTGAGCCTCGGTGCCCGCCCCTCCCCAGGTTTCAGTGATCGATCCGCTCAGGCCCCAGGCATCGTACTTCGAGGCTATCCCGATCCCGTACATGCCCGAGAGATCCTGCAGGTTGACCTGGGTCCAAGCTTGACCCCTTATTCGATCCGTGAAATCGTCGGCGACGCGAAGGAAGCCGTAGTGCCGCGCCGACGAGAAGGCCCCGAATTGGCCCGCGATGTCCGGGGCTTCGGGATATTGGCTCAGCCGGCTTTTCGCGTACTGCAGGACATTCGAATAGTCGCTGCCGTCGAAGCCGAGGCCGTTGTAGTAATATTCCGCCATGAGCGAGAGCTCCGCGTCGACGGACCAGGTGAACCCGGCGAGGGCGCGGGCCACCCAGGGCAGGGACTGCGTCGCGGTCGCGAGAGCGGAGGCGTCGGTCACGCCCAGGCGATCCAGTGAATCCGACAGCGTGGCTTCGGCTCTAAGGGTCAGGCGGTCGCCGAGATTCGCGTCCAATCCGGCGCCGGTCTGAAAGTGGATGGTCGGATCGGAGGAACCCGGCCCTCCCGTGCTCAGAAGGACGAGGGCCTGGATGTCGGCGGTTCCGACGTGCGCGTCTACGCGGAGCTGATCCTGGAAATCGGGCTGCGGCAGGCTGATGTACTGTAGGGCCTCGCTCGCGCCCTCCGACCACTGGAGCCGGGGAGAGAAGAAATCCTCGAACGTGAACTCTCCGGATATCCATACGACCTTGGTTCCTATCCATCCTTCCTCCCATTGCGGGGAGGCGGCAGGCGTCTGTTGCGGCGCGTTGCCCGCGGCGCCGCGCGAGACGAGATTGAGGGGAGTCTTGAAAAAGCCCGAGGACGGATGGATGATCTCCTTGCCCAGGCTAAGGATCAAGCTGCCGGGAAGCAGTTGCCAGGATAGGTCGAGCTGGAGGATGCGGCTCGAGAAATCGAGTCGGGAGGGGGGGACCTGGCTTGGATTGTAGTCGGGCAAACTGTCGAGGAGGGTCCAGGCGGTCCCCGAGAGGGAGAGGCCTTCTGCCGGCGACAGGGCCTCGCTGAGCGCCGCCTGCGAGGTGATTCTCGTGACCTCCGACTGGAGCGCGGCCGGACTCGGCCCCTGCGTCGCGACGAGGGCGGCTGACGGGACGGCATCGTTCGCGATGGCCAATTCGAGCCCGAAAGCCGCGCCGCCGCAGAGAATGCATTGGGCCATCGCGGCGATCGGCGCCAGGGCCCTCATCGCGGTTCCTTCGGGGCCCAGGCGTTCAGGTAGCCTCTGCGGAACTCCGTATCTGGCAGGCTCAATTGCCCGATCTTCGAAAAGGACATGGTCGTATGCTTCTGCGCGTCGTCGCCGGCGTAGATATCGACCGTGAAGGGTATGTCCTTCCCCGACACGCTCCTATAGTCGCGATAGTAGGCCTTCTTGAGGAGGGAGCCCGAGGCCGCATAATACTCGGCGTACAGGAGCCTGGAATTTCGGCTATCCACCCAGAGCCGGACGCGCTTATAGCTCGAGCCATTGCCTCCCTCCTTGGCCACTAGCGAGAAGCGGTAGGCCTTCGTCCCCTCGAGACTGTCGGGGGCGAAGGACTCGATGTCGTAATCCCTCGCGAACGTTCGGATCACGTCCCCGTCGGAGGCCTGGCCGGTGAGCAGCTCGAGAGGCGAGAGGCGGATGGGGTTAGTCGTCCTGACGAAGAGGATGTAGACCGAATCGCCGTCGACGAGGAGCTTCTGACCGCGGCTCGAGGCCGGTTCGGTGAAAGACATCAGCAGGCGGTTGTGGTCCGAGCCGAGCTTCAGGACGCCCAATAAGGTCGACTCGTCAGATATTCGGTCTCCCGAATAAGAGCTGAGGCGTACCTCGAAGCTCATGTCCGAAAGGGTCCTGTCGTCGTCCGAGCGGGCCAGCATCTCCTCGGGGGTTTCGGACCAGGCCGGCGCGGAGCCGATGGAAGTCGCGAGCAGGAAGGCGAACAGGAGTCTCTTCATGATCCACCTCATATCGAGCGCAATTGCTCGGCGATCGTGAGCCTTTGGGAACGCATTCCGGGGAGCAGGGCCGCGAGCACCGAGGCGAAAAGGAGAGCCAGGCCGTTTACGACGAGATTCTCGACCTTCGGAGTGAAGAAGATGGTCAACGAGGCGATGGACATCCCCGGCTCCGCCGCCATCTCGATGCCTCCCAGGACATTCACGAAGCCCGAAGCCGCCGCCCCGGCGAGGGTACCGGCCACGGTCCCGGCGAGACCGAGGAAGAATCCCTCGCAGGCGAGCATGGCGAGGAGTCCGGGGCGCTTCGTCCCGAAGGCGCGGAGGGTCCCGATCTCGCGATAGCGCTCCATGACAGTCAGGGAAAGGGTCCCGGAGATCGAAACGAGGGCGACGATCAGGACTACCGCCCGAGCAACCGCGAGGATCATCATGTAGAGGGCATTCGCCTGTCTGAACGAGGGCGAGAGCTCCTCCCAGTCCCGCAGGGCCATTCCGGAGATCGTCGAGCCCGGGGGCAGGTTCCCTATGCGGCGCATGACCCGGGCGGTCTCGTCGGCGCTTTTAAGGAAAATCACGAGCCTCGACGCGCTCCGCGCCCCGATAAGGGCCTGGGCGTCGTCGAGGCTCATGGCGATCGCTCGGTCGTCCAGCTCTTTTATTCCCGACGACGAGATCCCCGACACCGTGAAGCTCTCGGTATTCACTCCCCCGCCCACGCAGAGGGCGAACAGGGATATCGTCGCGCCGGGTCGAGCTCCCAACTCTCGGGCCAGACCCGATCCGAGGAGGACGAGGCCGGCCCGACCCGCTTCCAGATCCTGGCCCTCTACGATAGTCCGCGCGCTCAGGTTCTTGCGCGCCTGGTCGATCGGGTAGGAAGAGACTTGCGCGAATACGCTCTTCCCTCCGCTCGAGGCGCTGGCGGCGAAGGTAAGGGCGGGCATGACTTCCCTCACTCCCGGAACGCTTCGCAGCTCCGCCTCCAGCCTGGCAGGCTCGCCGAAGAGGAAAGGCAGGGGGTTCCCGTCGCCCTCGTCGAAGGAAGCCGGAGAGGTCGCGACCTGGATATGGCCCGTGCCGCTCCTCACGATCGAGTCCCGGAAGCCGTTCATCGAATAGCAGATGAACCCGTCAAGGAGGATCAGGCCGAAAAGGCCGGCTGCGATGGCGAGGAGGGTCGATATCGTCCGGCGCCGATGGCGCAGGAGGTTGCGAAGCGCCATTACCGGCGTAAGGCCAACGAGGCTCATGCTCTCTCCCCTATGCCTGCCTGAGGCATTCGGCGGGAGTCGGGCGGAGGGCCCTGATTCCCGGAAGGATGGATGCGAGTCCTGCGACCAGGATGGCCGGGACGAGGTTGAGCCAGACCGAGTCGAGGCCCGGCCTGACCATGATGGAGTAGCTCTGGATCCCGTTGGAGTAGCCAAGGCCGCCCGCGACATCGATGAGCCCGGCGACGGCGAAGCCGAGGACGATGCCGAGGGAGGCGCCCGCCAAGCCCTGGAGGCAGCCTTCGAGGACGACGATCAGCAAGATGTCCCGCCGTCTCGTACCCATGGCCCGCAGGGTCCCCCACTCGCGCATCCGCTCGAGCACGTTGCGGTTCGTCGCATTGGCGAGTATGAAGAGAGTCACGAGGAGGATGACCGAGCGGATGAAGCTCAGGAAGCCGTTCAGCATGGAGTTGACCTGGACGTAGAGGGTCGCGAGATCCTTCCAGCCGCGGTATGCGACTCCTTCGGGAAGGCTGCGCTCGACCTCGCCGGTATAGGAGACGTCCTTGAGGAGGACATCGAGGACGGGCGGCCCGGCGATGCCGAGGAAGTCGGCGGCGCTGGCGTAATCCGTGTACGCGAAGGTCTTGTCCCCGCCGGCGGCGGCGAATATCGCGCAGACGGTGAAATCGCGGCCGGCGAGGCGCCCCCCGGGGAGGACCGTCATCATCGTCAGCGCGTCGCCGACCTTGGCGCCGAGTATGCGGGCGGAGGCTTCTCCCAGGACGAGCCGATCCCGCTCCCCATCCCGTATCGGCGTTCCCGCGACCAGGGCCCCGAGGGTGAATCTGTCGATGGGAGCCTTCGCCTCGGCCTTCAGCGGGGAGAGATGCATGCGATTCGCCGGATAGGCGCGGACGAGAAGGGTGGTCGAGACCTCGCCGAGGCCGGCGACCGCGATGAAGCCGGCCTGCGGGAAGACGGCGGCCACGCCGGGCTCGGAGCCGAGCCTGGCGGAGATCGCCTCCGAGCCCTCGAGCGCGTAGCCGTAGGGATCGTACTCGCCGTCCTCGAAGTAGCCCTCCCTTCCGGCGACCTCCAGGTGGCCGAGTCCCGAAAGTATCATGGAATCCCGGAAGCCGCGCATCGTCTCGCCGAGGAAGCCTTGGAAGACCACCATGCCGGCGAGACCGATGACGAGGGACGAAAGGACTGCGAATGTCTTGCGCTTGTGGCGGAGGAGGTTGCGCGCGGCGAGCATGACATTCCTCATGCGACCTCCCGATCCGCGACGACGCGGCCGTCGCTCAATGTCACGATCCGGCTGGCGAACTCGGCCACCGTCGGATCGTGGGTCGCGAAGATCAAGGTCGAGCCGGCCTTCCCGTTCATCTCGACCATGAGCTCCAGCACCGCCCTGCCTGTCGTGTGATCGAGGGAGGCGGTCGGCTCGTCCGCGATAACGAGCCTCGGCGCGGTGACGAGGGCGCGGGCGATGGCGACGCGCTGGCGCTGCCCTCCCGACAGGCGCTCGGGGCTGCGCCTCCCGTATTCCGCGAGGCCCACCTTGAGCAGCATCTCGTCGACCCTCCTTCTTCGCTCTCGCGAGTCGAGGCGCCGCAGCAGCAGGGGATATTCCACGTTCTCGAAGACCGAGAGCACGGGAATGAGGTTGAAGCTCTGGAAGACGAAGCCCATGGTCCTGTTCCGGAAATCGGAGAGGCGGGAATCCGAGAGACTGTCCGTATCCTCTCCATCGATGATGGTTCTTCCCGCCGAGGCTTTGTCTACGCAGCCGATGATATTGAGCAGCGTGGATTTGCCGCTTCCCGAAGGCCCCATCAGGCAGACGCGCTCCCCTATCCCGATATCGAGGCTGACGTCGGCGAGAGCCTGTATATCGGCCATTTCGAGCCGGTAGCGCTTCTCGATATTCCTCATGCTGATGAGAGCCATCTAACGCTCCTTCCTTTCGCCGGAGAGGGCGCGATCGATCTCTCCGGCCAGCTTTCGATACGCCGCGTCGCCGAGCGGGCCTCGACCTTCCGCGATCACCTCGCCTTGTCGGTCCATTACTAAAATGTAGGGATCGTCCGGCGACTCGTAGCCGACGAGAGCCTTCCATTCGGCCTCATCGGTCAAGGCGATCAGGAAACGGTCGCGCCCCTCGGCGGGTACGGACTTCTCGACGCCCGCCAGGGCGAGAGGACGAAAGAGCCGAGGGACGGCCGCCAGGACGGCGACCCCGTATGCGGCGAAGCCCGGCCTATCGCCGAAGTCCTTTTCGAGGCGATCCGTCCAGGCTCGGCTTTTCGAGCCGGCGCTCCGGGTGAAGCCGATCGCGAGCGCGCTCGTCTTCGCGCCGAGGTCCTCGGGAAGGGCGAAGGATGTCCCGTTCAACCTGGAGAGCTCGAGATGGGGTAGCGGCGCCGCCATTCCGGGTAAAGCGGCGAAGACCAAGGCGATAGGAACGACGATCTTAGCGAATCCTGCCATTCGCAGAGGGTACTGAGGATATTTCCCTTCAAGTAGTGAAGGATGTCAGGACTTCATAGTGACGCCTGTCATATTCGGCGACGAGCCCGAGTCGGGCGGACCCGCTATCGGAAGCTCTATGATGAAGCTGCTTCCTTTGCCCGGCTCGGATTCGGCCGAGAGCCTGCCGCCGTGCTTGGTCACGACGATGTCGTAGGAGATGCTGAGGCCCAAACCCGTACCCTTGCCCGGTTCCTTGGTCGTGAAGAAGGGATCGAAGACGCGCGTCAAGTTGCTTTCCGGGATGCCGGGACCGTCGTCGCGGATGACGATCCGGACCCACTCCCCAATGCGCCGCGTCTCGATCTCGATGAGCCCCTTGTCCGTCCGTTTCTGCGCTTCGATGGCCTGCGCGGCATTGACGAGGATATTGAGGACCACTTGGTTGAGCTCTCCGCCGCGCGCCATGATCCGAGGCAGGTCGCCGAAGCTCTCTCGCGTCTCGGCGACGTACTTGATCTCGTTCCGGGCTATGACCAGAGAGCTTTCGATCCCTTCATTGACGTCGTAGAGCTCGCATTCGGTGCCCTGGTCGGCCCGGGAGAAGTTCTTCAGGTTGCCGACGATCCTCGCGATCCTCGAGAATCCCTCTGCCGACTCGGCGAAGATGGCATCGAATTGCGCGAAGATATATGGCAGCTCCATGCGGGTCCCTATCTCGCCGATTGCGGGGCCCGCGACGGCACGCGCCTCCTCCCAGGACTGCCGCAGCGTGGAGGCGTACTTCTCGAGTATCGCGTGATTGCTCTTGAGGAAGCCGACGGGATTGTTGATCTCGTGGGCGATGCCGGCGGCGAGCTGGCCGATCGAGGCCAGCTTCTCGTGTTGGACCATGAGCGCCTGCGTTTGCTGGAGCTTCAGGTTGGTCTCGGCCAGCTCGAGGTTGGCCCTCCAGAGCTCGCCCTCGCTCTTTATCCGCTCGCTGATGTCCTTGACGATGCCTTGGAGCTCCAGGAGCGCTCCGTCGGGGCCCAGCAGGCTATGGGCCGACTCCAGGCAGAAGACAGGGCTGCCGTCGCCCCGCTGCAGGACGATCTCGTAATCCTCGATATATCCTTCCTCGCGGATGCGGCGAAGGAAGAACTCCCTGTCGGAAGCGTTGAGGGCGAGGCCGGAAAAAGGATGGCCGACGATCTCATGCTTCTCGGATCGACCCGTCAGAGCCAGCCCCGCCGCGTTGATCGAGGTCACGACATCGTCCGAGTTGGCCGTATAGATCATGTCGCGCGAGTCCTCGACGAAGGCGCGGAGGCGCCTCTCGCTCTCGGCGAGGAGCGTTTCGGCCTGGACCCTGACGAACTCCGCGCGCGCCCGCTCGATGCGCACGGTGACTATCGGCTCGATCGTCGCGGCGATGGACGAGAGCGCGGTCACGTCGGACTCGTCCCAGGGGGCCGACGACCTGCCGACGAGAATATAGCCTACTCTGCTCCCGGCGGAATACAGCTCCGAGGATATCCAATACCGAAGGGAATCGCCGAAACCGGGAAGGGCCCAAGGCCCGAACCTCGAGACGCCGGACTCCTCGCGGAAGGGGGCGACGCTCTCATTCCAGCGATCCTCCGATAGGCCGATGGGAAACTCGACTCCGGTGAGGCAGAAGCGGTATTCCCTGCGGCCGTTGATATAGAAGGCCGCCGCGCTCTCCGCCGCGAAGTGGCTCTTGAGCACCTCGACGGCCGCGAGGTTAGCCTTCTCCGAATCGTCCTGCGCGAAAAGCCTGCACAGCTCGGCGACGGCCTCGAGGAGCATGGGCCCTACAGGATCCGGGCGGTGACGATCGTCACGTCGTCGTCGAAGTCCGGCCTGCCCGTCTCCGCGAGGG
>CAYNFM010000052.1:0-22562 GCA_964396415.1 uncultured Treponemataceae bacterium
CGAATGCGGCACGATGAGCGATACTATGGCCGCTTCGGCGGCCGCTACGTCCCCGAAGTCCTGAGGCCGGCCTTCGAGGAGCTCGAGGCCGCGTGGGACGAGGCGCGCGCCGACCGCGGCTACTGGGAGCTCCTCGAGAGCCTCGGCCGCGATTACATAGGCAGGCCTACGCCCCTCTACCCGGCGGAGACCCTCGGCGCCGAGCTCGGGGGGATCAAGCTCTACCTCAAGCTCGAAGGCCTCGCGCAGACCGGAGCCCACAAGATCAACAATGCCCTGGGCCAGGCCCTCCTCGCCAAGCGGATGGGCAAGACGAGGGTCATCGCGGAGACCGGGGCGGGGCAGCACGGACTCGCGACCGCGGCGGCGGCGGCCAAGCTCGGCCTCGAGTGCGAGGTCTTCATGGGCGAGATCGACATGGCTCGCCAGCACCCCAACGTCTTCGGGATGAGGATGTTCGGCGCGAAAGTCGCTCCAGTGCGCGAAGGCACCCGAACCCTCACCGACGCGGTCAACGCGGCGATGAAGAATTGGACGGAGCGGGTATCGGACACCCACTACATCCTCGGCTCGGCCCTGGGAGCCCACCCCTACCCCGCCATCGTGCGCGAGCTGCAGTCGGTGATCGGCAGGGAGATCAAGGCCCAGCTCCTCGAGCGCGAGGGGCGGCTGCCCGACAGGATCTACGCCTGCGTCGGCGGCGGCTCCAACTCGATAGGCGCCTTCGCCTCCTTCCTGGACGAGAAGGTGGAGCTCGTCGGTGCCGAGGCGGGAGGGCGGGGCGGCGAACCGGGCATGCACGCTTCGAGGATGGGGGGGAAGGGCTCGGTAGGAATAGTGCAGGCATACAAGTCCCTCTTCCTCCAGGACGACGACGGATCCCTCCTTCCCACGCACTCGGTGAGCGCCGGACTCGACTACGCCGGCATCGGGCCCCAGCTCGCCCATCTCGGCGAGACCGGCCGGGTCCGCTTCGCCTCGGTCTCGGACGACGAGGCCCTGGCGGCCGTGTCGCGCACGGCCAGGTCGGAGGGAATACTTCCCGCCCTCGAGTCGGCCCATGCCCTGGGCCTGGCCTTTCGCGAAACGCCAGGCTCGGCGCCGGGCGATCCGCGCCGCGAGGCCTCGGCCCGGGAGCCGCGGGCCATGGGACCGGGATCGATCGTCGTGGTGAACGTATCCGGCAGGGGCGACAAGGACCTCTTCATCACCGCGCCCATATTCGACCGCGAGGACTGGCTGGGCTTCCTCGAGGCCGAAGTCGCGCGCATGAGGTCGGAGGACGGGAAATGACCGGAATCGATCGGATCAGGCGCGCCTTCGAGGCGCGGGCCGGCGTGAAAATCATGGCCCACGCCGTCTGCGGCTATCCGAGCATGGAAGCGTCGGCGCGGATATTCGGGGCGATGGTCGCCGCGGGCGCCGACATCCTCGAGGCCCAGCTGCCTTTCTCGGATCCCTCGGCCGACGGCAGCTCCATCGTCGAGGCGAACCATGCCGCGCTGCGCGCGGGTTCCAGGACGGAGGCATGCCTCGCGAGCCTCGAGGCCCTGCGCGCCGCGACCGCGGCGCCGATACTGGTCATGAGCTACCTCAATCCCATCCTCGCCTACGGCGTCGACGCGATGGTCGAGCGGGCTGCGCGAACGGGCCTGGACGGATTCATCGTGCCCGACTACCCCGACGACGAGCCCGAGCTCGGCCTGGCGGAGAAGTGCGCCGCGGCAGGCCTCGCCCTCGTACCCCTCATCGCGCCGACGACGAGCCTCGAGCGGGCGGCGACCCTCGCCTCGGGCGGAGAAGCGCCCTTCCTCTACGTAGTGCTCCGCCTCGGCGTGACGGGGAGGAGGACCGAGCTGGATTCCGCCTCCTTCGAGCGTCTCGCGGCCCTGAGGGAGAGAACCGGGAAGTTCATCGCGGCGGGCTTCGGCATCCGCGAGGCCGGCCAGGTCGAGGCCCTGCGAGGCTCGGTCGACTGCGTCATAGTCGGCTCAGTCCTCGTGGACGAGGCGAGAAAGGCTCTCGATGCGGCCGTCGACCCCGCGGAGGCGGTGGGCGGAAGGCTCCGGTCGCTGCGTCGCTCAGTATAGCTCCCGCAAATCCGCCTCGTTCGCGCAGCTCTCCCCCGACAGCCACCTGGCGATATTGTCCAGGGTCTGATCCACGGCGAGGGCAGAGGCCTCTCGCGTGCTGCCGCCGACATGCGGCGACAGGATGACGTTGGGGAGCTCGTGGATGGGAAAGCGCGACGGCCGTCCCTTCGTCTCCCCGGCGCGAGGGTAGCTGTACCAGGTATCGATCGCCGCGCCCTTGAGGATCCCGTCGCGCAGCGCGAGGTAGAGCCCTTCCTCGTCCACGACGGGCCCTCGCCCGACGTTGACGAGGAATTTGCCCCGCGCCGAAAGGAGGAGATCCCTCGTGAAGAGACCGGTGGTCGCCGGCGTGAGCGGCAGCGCGAGGAAGAGGAGCTCGGCCCCGTCGACAGCGGCTCTCAGGTCCGATTCCATCCGGTCGAAGAAAGGCGGCGCGGGCAGTTCCGAGCGCCGGCGATAGCCCGCGACGCCGCAGTCGAAGGCCTTGAGGACGCGGGCGATCGCTCGGCCTATGGCGCCGACGCCGAAGATCGCGCAGGGCCTTCGGGCGATCGAGGACCACTCGTCCTCGGCCCCTTTCCCGACCCAGAAGCCGTGCCACTTCGTCTCGCGCAGGTCATCGTGGTACTCGATGGTCCGGCCATAGAACGCGAGCGTCATCGCGATGGCGCATTGGGCGACGGACTCGGCGTTGCCGTGGACGTTGAAGGCCCTGACGCCGCGCTTAAGGAGCAGATCGGTCGGAAGATGGTTGAGGCCGGTAAAGGGCACGAACACGGCCTTGAGCGAGGATGCGGCCTCGTAGTCGCCGGGATCGAGACGCAGGGCCAGGATGGCATCCAACCTGGCGAGCGCTGCGCGGGCGGCCTCCGGGTCCGCGATTATCTCGTCGCCGGGAAAGGCCGCCGACAGGGCCTCGAGTCGGGCCGTCCAGGACGAGCCCGGCGGCATGAAGGATCCGATAGTCATGAGCCCTAGTGTACGCTTACACGGGCCCGCGTAATAGTGCTAAAATCGCCTTCGTCGCATATCGAGAATAAAAAGAGCGAGACGGCAATCCTCCCGGCCGCGCGCGGCAGGCGCCGGAGGATCCTAAGGAGAGACAGGATGATAGAGCGAGCCGAACGAAAGCCCCGGGAATCGAGCGGACGCGCGCGCGGGAAGGCCCTTCGCGCGATGATCGCGGCTATCGCCCTCGCGACGACGGCGGCCTCGCTCGTAGTTTCCTGCGCCGCCTCGCCCAAGCCGGCTCCGGCGCCCGCGCCGCTGCCCGCCGCCGAGCCGCCCAAGCCCAACCTCGCCGATCTCATCGCCGCCGGCAACCTGGATGGGATCAAGACCTTCTTCGCGAGCCAGGACCAGATGAACACCCCCGACGACCAAGGCTCCTATCCCCTCCACCGCGCGGTGGAGATAGGCTCGGCCAAGACCGTGGAGCTGCTCCTCGTCCTTGGAGCCAGGCCCGAGGTGAAGGACAAGGCCGGTCTCAGCCCCCTCAGGCTGGCGATCGACAAAGGCGCCGTCGACTGCGTCAAGGTCCTCGCGGATAAGGGCGCCGATATCTTCAGCGCCGATCAGACGGGCGTCACCGCCCTCGAGGCGGCGCTCGCGAAGGGCGGCGACGTCCTTTCCGCCGCCGTCAACGCCAAGAACGTGAACGCGAGGGGCCCAGACGGCCAAGACGCCCTTCATATGGCCGCGGACAAGCTCCTGGAGGACCCGTGCGCCAGGCTGCTCGCCGCGGGCGCGGACCCCGGCCTGCGCGACGGCTCGGGCAGGACGGCTCTCGACGTCGCCCTCCTGCACCCCGACAGGGTCGAGGCCGCTCGCCTGGCCGAGCTGCTC
Source organism: uncultured Treponemataceae bacterium (assembly GCA_964396415.1). GTDB lineage: Bacteria > Spirochaetota > Spirochaetia > Treponematales > Rectinemataceae > UBA1306. The sequence goes on from CAYNFM010000052.1 coordinate 3,939, forward strand.
GTCATCAAGGGCGGGACCACGTCCTTCCCGGATTTCGCATGGTTCACGCAGGCGGCGCGGTCGCTCAACTACGATTCCCTTCGCTACGAGGACGGAAGCACGCCGCTGCATCAGGCCGTCGAACACCGGCAGAAGGGCTTCGTCGAGTTCCTCCTAGAGCAGAAGGTCAACCCGAACGCCCATAACGGCGCAGGATCCGCGCCCCTTCACGAGGCCGTCAGGGAGGGCTGGCTCGAAGGGATGGAGATGCTGCTGAAGGCCGGCGCGGACCCCAACGTGCGCGACGGCTTCGACAACACGCCCCTTCATATCGTGATGCCGGAGGAAGGCCGCGGCGCGGCAGTGGCCCTCCTCCTCGCGCACGGCGCGGACCCCTCGCTCAAGGACCGCAACGGCAACACGCCCCTCCACGTCGCGGCCCAGGTCGGCTACCCGATCGAAGTGCTCCGCTCCCTCCTCGCCGCGAAGGCCCCGGTCAACGCGCAGAACGCGGCCGGGGACGCGCCGCTCCACATTACGCTCAGGGCGAAGCGGTACGACTACGTGAAGGTCCTCCTCGACTCCGGCGCCGACATATTCCTCGTGAACGGCCGAGGCGAGAGTCCCCTTTCGATCGCCGTCTCGATCGGCCCCGACGCCCTCGACGCCGTGCTCACCCCCGCGAACGTCCGCGAGCGCGACGACTACGGCAACGCCCCTCTCGCGATCGCCATAGCCCTCGAGGCGGCTCCCGACGAGGTGGCGCTGATCATCGCGAAGGGCTCGGACGTGAATGCGCGCAATAATGCCGGCGACACGGCCCTGCACCTCGCCGTGCGAGGGGGCCTGAGGCCCCAGGGGGAAGCCCTCCTCCTCGCCAAGGCCGATATCTTCGCCTCGAACGTTAAGGGCGACTCGCCCCTCTCCCTGGCCCTCACCGCGCCGGGAGGGCCCATGGATTGGTTCTTCACTCCGAGCACCCTGGCGGCGCACGATGCCAACGGCGATACGCCCCTTCATCATGCCGCCAAGCGCGACCTCGCCAAGGCCGTCGAGTTCCTCGCTCAAAAGGGCGCCGCCTTGGAGGCGACGAACCTGAGCGGCGAGACGGCCCTTCACCAGGCGGTAAAGGCCGACGCCGCGGAGGCGACGCGCTCCCTGCTGGCCCTGGGAGCCTCCCTTTCGGCCAGGGACGCGATGGGCGACACGCCGCTTCATGTCGCCGTCCTCTGGACGGCCGAGCGTTGCCTTCCCCTCCTGGTTCAGGCGGGGGCCGACGTGAACGCCTACGATTTCGCCGGCGAGACTCCGCTCCATCAAGCGGTACGCAAGCGCGCCCGGGACTCGCTCGGGTACCTTCTCTCGAAGGGAGCCGATCCCGACGCGCGCGACAACGGGGGAACGTCTCCCCTCGCCCTGGCCGTCAAATCCGGGGCCTACGACATCGAGCGCGACATCATAGCGGCGGGAGCCTCGATCGACTCGCGCGACCAGGCGGGCAGGACGGCTCTCCTGGAAGCCGCGAGCCAGGGCGACGCCGATTCGACGCGGATGCTCGTAGGCGCGGGAGCCGACATCATGGCGCGCGACGCGGACGGCGATTCGCCCCTCGCCGTCGCCGTCAAGCGCGATCCGGCGGTGCTCAAATTCATCCTCTCTCGGGACGACGTCAATCGCGCCGACCCCGACGGCAAGACTCCGCTTCGCGTCATCGTCGAGATGAAGCCCGGCGCCGACGTCCTGGACCTGGCGATCGCCGCGGGCGCGAGGCTCGACGCGCGGGACCGCTTCGCGGCGACGAGCCTGCACGCGGCCCTCCGCGCGGGCGACAAGGACACGGCGGCCCGGCTCGCCAAGGCCGGCGCGGACGTTTTCGCCCGCGACAAGGACAGCCTGACTCCCGCCTCCCTGGCGATGGCGGCGGGCATCGACTCGCTCAAGGCTTTGGTGGCCGCCGTCGGCATCGCGGCCAAGGACAAGCAGGGAAACGGCTGGCTCCAATACGCCGCGATCGCCGCCGATGCCGACGCGGCGACCTGGCTCCTGGCCGCGGGCGCGGACAAGACGGCCAGGAACAACTCGGGCGAGACCGCCTACGACATCGCCCAGAAGCGGGGCAAGGCCGACCTGGCCGCGTTGCTCAAGCCGGGAAGCTGAGGGCACGGACGGGGGGGAGGGGGAACGCCTCTCCCGCCTCTCAGGAATCGTTCCGGTACTCGGAGAGCTCCTTCAGCTCCTTGAGCTTCTGGATGGCCTTCTCCTGGATCTGGCGGACGCGCTCGCGCGTGATGCCGAGGAGCTTGCCCGTCTCCTCGAGGGTCCGGGGACCCTCGCCGTTGAGTCCGTAGCGCAGCTGGATTATCGTGATCTCGCGCTGCGAGAGGTTCCGGAGCACGTCGCTCAACGTGTCCTGGAGGGTCATGGAGAAGACCTCCTCGAAAGGCTCCACGACGCTCTCGTCCTTGATGAGGTCGGAAAGGTGGGTGACGTTGTCCTCGTCCACCGTCGTATCGAGGCTGGCCGTCTCCTGGGAGAGCTTCATGATCTCCTTGACCTTCTTGGCGTCCATCCCCAGCTTCTCGGCCAGCTCCTCCGGCAAGGGATCGCGACCCAGCTCCTGCGTGAGCTGCTTGGCGACGAAGTAGCACTTCTTGATGGTGTTGAGCATGTGGATCGGGATGCGTATGACGCGGCCTTTGTCGGCGAGGCTCTTGATGATGGCCTGCCTGATCCACCAGGTCCCGTAGGTCGAGAAGCGGCAGCCGCGAGTATAGTCGAAGCGCTCGACGGCCTCGATGAGCCCGATATTCCCCTCGTCGATGAGGTCGAGGAGGGAAAGGCCGCGATGCTGGTAGTTCTTCGCGATCGAGACGACGAGACGGAGGTTGGAGGAGATCATCCGGTTCTTGACCTCGATGAGCTCCTTTTGGACCGACTCTCGTTCCGTTCCGCCCGCCGCGAGCCCGGCGGCGCTCGCGCGCAGGGACTGGATCCTCTCGCCGATTTCCATCTCCTCCTCGGCCCTGAGAAGCGGGTAGCGCGATATCTGCTTGAGATAGAGCGCGAGCGGATCGGTTTCCTTGGCGTGCTTGGCCTTCTTCTTCCGGGCCGTCATCGGCAAGGCGAGGCTGGCCTTTTTCCTTTTCGGTTGAACAGGCTTCGGGGATGTCCCGTCGGTCATCGATCCCACCTTTCCTGAAAGAGCAACTAGTAAAGCTTACTCAAAAGCGATCGGACTTCCAATGAATTCCCGAGATTTCTCCGGAATCGAAATATTTATATCACATCGAATCGAACCGATCCCTCGGCGCGGCGGCCGGGTCCACTGCCGAGCCGTTCTTGAAGACCAGGAAGTAGGCGGCAGGCCCCCCCTGCTTGGCGTCCATGCCGACCTTGCCCAGTTCCTGTCCCGCCGCCACCTTGTCCCCAGCCTTGACCGAAAGGCTTTCGTTGCCGCCATAGACATAGATATAACCCCTCGAGAGGACGAATACTACGTTGCCGTAGCCTCGATACGGGCCGGCCGAAGAGACGGTTCCCGAAGCGACCGCCTTGATCGCCTCGCCTTTCGCGGAGCGGATGACCACGCCGTAGGCCTTGCCGTCGAGATAGACGATTTGGCCCGGGCATGGCCAGGAAAGGCTCCTGTCCACGGCCTTGGCCGAAGTCTTGACGGGCTCAGGCATAGGCGTCGCGGCCGAGCTCGCCGGAGGATCCATCGGCTCCGCCGTCGGCGGAGCCGCCGGCGGGCGCTGGACGGGATCTGGTCCGGTCGCGGCCGCCGCGGGGACCGAGTCCGGCTTCCCGCCCGCCGCCGGGGCCTGCTTTCCTCCCGACGGGATGCGAAGCGCGTCGCCCGGCTTTATCATCGAGGAAGCCTTCATCCTGTTCGCCGAGCGGAGCGCATCGAGGCCGATGCCGAAGCCCTTGGCTATGGAGAACAGGGTATCGCCTTTGACTACTTTGTAGGTCTGCATCCCGGCGGTCGGGGGCGCGGCGGCGGCGCTCGGGCTTGAGCCGTGCGAGCCCGCGTCCTGCGCTCTTGCGTCGTTCGCGACTACGTCGTTCGCGACTGCGTCGCGCGCGACGTAGTCGCGAGGGATAAGCAGCCGCATCCCGACGCGGACTTTGGATGGGTCGTCTATGGAATTGGCCTTCGCTATGTCGGCGACGGTCACCTGGAAGGAACGAGCCACAGAGTATAGGGTCTCGCCCTTCGCCATGACGTGATAGATGGCTTGCGCCGCAGCCGCCCCCGGCAGCCACGCGGCCAGGAGAAGGAGGAAGACGAAGGGGCGAAGGGCGCGTCGCGAAGGGTGAAGGGCTGAGTTCATCCTTTCCGAATATCGGAGCGCGGGAGGGAATTGTTAACGAGAGTCTCAGATCGAGTATTGGACGAAGAGCCTGAAATGCCCGCCCTCGAAATCCGTCGCCGAGCCCAACGTACCGTCGCTCAGAAGCGGCTGGACGTAGGCGCCGAAATACTCCAGGCCGAAGGCGAAGGGCGGGGGCAGGCGCAGGCCGATGAGGATGGACCATCGAAGCACGGAGACATACCGAGGGAGGGAATCCGCGTCGGAGAGCTCGTCGAGGCGCTTGGAGACCGAGGCCTCGAGGAGGGCGATCTTGCCCAGCCGGAATTGGGCGTCGCATCCCGCGTTGAGGACATTCCAAGTCGTGAAATCCGGCATGGAGTAGGGCAGCTCGTAGCTCAGCGAAAGCAGCCAATCGGCGCGGCGGAAACGCTCCTGGGACGCGCCGTGCTCGTATACCCCGCCGAGGCCCAGCTCCACTGCCCCGAACTTGGGTAGGGACTCGCCGTCCACGCGACGCAGCCAATCCCATGTATAGCCCGCGAAGACGAGCGTCTTGCCCCAGATCCCGAAGTCGAAGGATTGCGTGCAGGCGAGCTCGTCGCCGCCGAGCTCGCCGGGCTCCAGGTCCGTATTCGCGAGCTCGCCTTGGCTCCGTATCCAAACCCCGCCGTCGCCGAAGGGGAAGGCTCCCTCCAGACCGGCCTTCCCCTCGAAGGGCGAGCTTTCGATCCCCTGCCCGCCCGCGGAGAACATGAAGGGAAGATAGGCCCTGACGGAAAGATACTCGCGGGGCTCGTGGAGGAGGGCCCATCGCAGGGCTTGAGCCCTCTCCGCCCGCCTCTCGGCGGGGTCGCGGATCTCGCGATCCACCCTGCGATAGGCGGCCGTCAGCGACGCGTCGGCCGTGTCGAGGCGTCGCCTCGCGAAATCAAGCTTGTCCTTCGCGAAGGTCGAGCCTTTCGCGCTCGCGAAAGTCGAGCCTTTCGCGCCTTCGTCTTTGGGTTGTTCGGACATGGCGCGCTCGAGCGCCGCTTTGGAATCGGCCAGAGTTCGTCGCTGCATCGCGATTCGGTCGCGCAAGGTCAGAAGCTTTTCCTCGCCCGAGGAGCTCGCGTCGCCCAGCGCCGGGGCGATCTCGTCGAGGAAGGCCTGCGCGGCGTCCGCGGACCCTATCGCCGCATCGGCGACGCCGAGGGCCTCGGCGCTCGATTCGCCCTCGTTCAGGGCCGCCTCCGCCGTCTTGATCCGCTCCACCCCCGCGGAAGCCTGCTCCAGGATCGACGCGAGGCCCTTCTTGAGATCGGGGGCCGTACGCTTTCCCTTCGACGAAAAGATGCCCGGATCGGCCACCGGATCGAGAAGCTCGAGGGCGCTGCGGCAGCCGTCGATCGCGATGCCGTATCGGTCCAGCGCTTCCCCGAGGAGCGCGTCGGCTTCGGCCGAAGCCGCGCTCGCGCGCATGGCGTCGGCCTCGTCCGATTCGGCCTCGGTTTTATCGAGGATGCCGATCGCCGCGGCCATGTAGGGCCCGCGCTCGACGATCCGAACGGACTCGTCGTCGATCTCGAGGCGCACCAGGGCTCTGTAGGTCGATCCTTCCCTCGAAGAATCGACGACCCGCATCGAGAGGCTGAGAGGAGGCGAGGCCGTGAAGACCTCCATAAAGAGCCTATCCTTGCCGAGTCCCTCGAAGAGGCCGCGCAAGGCCGCCCCCCGCGCCTCGTCTTCGGCCTCCCGTGCGCTCGCCCCCTTGCCGGAGGCGACGCACAGGTCGCTGCCGCCCTCGATGCTGAACCCTTCCCGGATCTGCGAGCTCTCGGCGAAGGAGGCCGGCCCGCGCGCGACGAGCAAGACGGAGGCCACGGCGAGCGCCAGGCCCCTCCGAAGACTCACGCGCTACCCTGGGCCGCCGCGTAAAGCCAACGACCCGCGTCGTCGATGAGCTTGGAGAGGATCACGATATGCACTTCGCTCTTCGAGCGTTCCACCTCTTTGTTCCACTTGGCGGCCGAGTATCGCCTGCGAAGCATGTCGCGCGCGGCCTCGGCCTTGGCCGAAACCGCCTTCCTCTCGACCTCCTCCCGCGCGGAGGCGGCGCCGACCGAGCCGAGAAGGTAGGCGGAAAGGAGGCGGAGGACGGGATCGCCGGCCTGGGTCCCCTCCTCGAGATAGGGCAATGCCTCACCGGCTCGCTTTTGGAGGACGAGGCTGAAGGCGTAGTCGAAGCGCAGCCAAGGCCGGGATTCGACCTCCTTAGAATCGCGGTAGAGCCCGAAGAAGGCTTCGGCGGCCTCGCTCTTGTTGCGCAGGAGGCGCGTGACTCCGAACAGCAGGGCGTTCTTGCGCAACAGGTCGGGCCGCTTGGCGGAAAGCTCCGCCTCGAGGCGCTCGATGCCTCCGATATCTGATTGGAGGAGGTAGGCGTTGACGAGGAGGCGCACGCGGCTCGAGCGGAATTTCGACTTGGGGAACATGAGGCCGACGAGATGGGCGGAGAGCTCGCTCCAATCCTCCCGCTCGACGAGGAGGAAGGTCTTCCGATTGGCGAGGAAGAAGGCGTTGAGGATGCCGATCAGCGCGAGGAAGACGAGGGCCAGGTACCAGCTTCCCTTCCAGAAAGTCGCCCAAGAGCCGGGCCCGAGGAGGAAAATGGGGAGGAGGAACACAAAGAGGAAGGAAAAGAGTATGACTACGTTGAAAAGTATGTAAATTGTTCTAAATTTCATTAAACGCCGCTCCTATAATAGAAAGGACGTGGTCCCTAGCTTAGCGTTGGGGAAATACGGGGTCAATGGGTGGGTCATGAACAACATTTCATTAAAAGACCTGAAGAGCAGGCAATTCTTCTCGAGGCCCCTCTTCCTGGACGAGGGATTCGTGCTCCTCGCCCCGGAAATGCCTGTCGACGAAGGCCTGCTCAAGCGCCTGACGCGTTGGGAGTTCCGCGAGCTGCTGACCGAGGGCCTGCCGCTGGATGCCGCGGCCGCCGCCGATTCTACCGAGGGCAAGGGCGATGCCGCGGCCGACATGGCCTTCCCCGACGGCGCGGGCGACAAGGAGCGCGTGGAGCGCATCCTCGCCTTCTATTCCGACTTCGCGGTCTACATGGAATCGCTGTACACCCGCTTCGTGACGAAGACCGAGCTCGACTACAAGGAGCTCAGCGAGCGGATGAAGGCTCTATGCCAGGTGATAGCCGAGAATAAGCGCTTCCTCCTGCGCGCCCAATCGATCGCGCCCCAGCACAAGAACTACCTCGTCTCGCACGCGGTCCGGACCTCCATCTATTCGATCGTGCTCGGCGCGACGCTCAAGCTTCCGCAGTTCAAGCTCATAGAGCTCGGCGCCGCCGCGGCCCTCCACGAGATAGGCATGGTACGCCTGCCGCCGCAGCTGTACATGGCCGGCCGCCTCCTTTCCCCTCAGGAGAGGAAATCCATCACCGCCCATCCCGTCCTCGGCTACAATCTGCTCAAGGAAAGGCAGATACCGCTGGCCGTATGCCTCGCGGCCCTCGAGCACCACGAGCGGGTGAACGGCTCCGGCTATCCCCGCGGCCTCACGGGGGAGAAGATATCCCTCTACTCCAAGATCATCATGGTCGCCTGCTCCTACGACGCGGTCACGGCCGACCGCCCGTACAAGGAGGCCAAGGACGGATACTCGGGGATGGTCGACATCCTCAAGAACGAGGGCAAGCAATACGACGACCTGGTGATCCGGGCCCTGGTATACAGCCTCTCGATCTACCCGATCGGAACCTACGTCATGCTGACGAACGGCAAGAGCGCGCTGGTGGTCGACGTCAACCCCGAAAACCCGCGCTATCCCGTCGTCCAGATCCTCGGTTTGCGGAGCCCGGACGGCAAGGACCTCATGATACGCACGGGCGAGACGAGCGTGCGCATCCTCCGCCCCTTGAGCCGCGAGGAAAGGGAGACCGCTCCCAGGAGCTAGGGCCTCCGGCAAGGCGAAGCGACTCGGGACTACTTCCGCCTATCCGCGCATTTCGTTAAAATCGACCTGATTCCGAACAGCCTCGCGATTTTACAGGAGCTACCATGGACTTTTCGCCCCTCCAGAGCGCCCGTTTCGCCTATTCGCCGAAACTGCCCTCGATCCTCCGCGGCAGCATAGACAAAGTAATCGCCGTAAAGGGTCCCGCGGCCGAGCCTTCCGAAGACAGGGACCGCCTCAAGGCGACTTTCCCCCGTACCTATGGCCTGAGCTCGGTCACGTTGTCCGCGGGCGACAATCCGGGGATCCGGAAAGCCATGCGGATAGGCGTCATCCTTTCCGGGGGGCCCGCTCCCGGCGGCCACAACGTGATCGCCGGCATCTTCGACGGGCTCAAGGCAGCCAATCCCGCCTCGGTCCTCTACGGCTTCCGCGGCGGCCCGGGCGGCCTGGTCGACGACAAGTGCATGGACATAGGCGCCGAGCTCGTGGACGAGTACCGCAATACGGGGGGCTTCGATCTCATCGGCTCGGGACGCACGAAGATCGAGACGCCGGAGCAATTCGAGAAGGCCCTCGAGACGGCCAGGCGCCGCAAGCTCGACGCGGTCGTCGTCGTCGGCGGCGACGACTCCAACACCAACGCGGCCCTCCTCGCCGAGTTCTTCGTCCAGGCCTCGCTCCGCGACGCCAGGTCCGCGCCGATCGCCGTGGTAGGAGTCCCCAAGACCATCGACGGCGACCTTAAGAACGAGGTCATAGAGACCTCCTTCGGCTTCGACACGGCCACGAAGGTCTACTCGGAGCTGATCGGCAACATCTGCCGCGACGCCGCCTCCAGCCGCAAGTACTGGCACTTCATCAAGCTCATGGGGCGCTCGGCCTCGCACATCGCGCTCGAGTGCGCCTTCCAGACCCGCCCCAACGTCTGCCTCATCTCGGAGGAGGTCGAGGCCAGGAAGATGAGCCTCGGGCAGGTGATCGACCAGGTCGTGAAGTCCGTCGTCGTCCGGGCCGAGAAGGGGGAGGACTTCGGCGTCGTCCTCATCCCCGAAGGCCTCATCGAGTTCGTCCCCGAGGTGAAGTTCCTCATAGGCGAGATCAACGACATCCTCGCCGCCACCGAGCACGAGTTCAAGGCCCTCTCGAGCTTCGTAGACCACAAGGCCTTCATCCTCGAGCGCCTCACCGAACCCTCGGCGGCCCTCTTCGAGAGCCTGCCCCAGGGCATCCAGGAGCAGCTGCTCTGGGATCGGGACCCCCACGGCAACGTCCAGGTATCCCGCATCGAGACGGAGAAACTCCTCGTCGAGATGACCAGGCTCCGGCTCAAGGACCTCTCGGCCGCCGGCGCCTATCGCGGCAAGTTCGACTACCAGACCCACTTCTTCGGCTACGAGGGGAGATGCGGCTTCCCATCCAATTTCGACGCCGATTATTGCTATTCCCTCGGCTATACGGCCTTCGCCCTCGCCGCCTCGGGGCTGACCGGCTACATCTCCTCGGTCCGCAACCTCACCGCCCCGGCCGAAGCCTGGATCGCCGGCGGAGTGCCCCTCGTCTCGATGATGAACATGGAGCGCCGGCACGGCGCCGACAAGCCGGTCATCAAGAAGGCCCTCGTCGAGCTGGGCGGCGCCGCCTTCAGGGAATTCGCGTCCAAGCGCGAGGCCTGGGCCGAGAGCTCGAACTACCGCCTGCCCGGAGGCATCCAGTACTTCGGCCCTCCCGAGCTGACCGACAGGCCCACCCATACCCTCCTCCTCGAGCGAGCCGCCGCCGCCGAATGAAGAGGATAAAGACATGGGAGAGGGGAATCGCGAGCGGTGGACGATGACCGATGCTTGAAGCCATAAGGCGCCTGTTCCGGCGCCGGCCGGCCGATCCCGAGCCGGGCTCCCTCGTGGAGGAGCTGTGGCTGGGCGAGATGTCCGGACCCGAGAAGGGACGCTTCCTCGAGGCCGAGGGAGCCGGCTACGCCGCCCGCTATGCTCGGCCCCAAGGGCTCGACCGCGAATCGAAGCCCGCGGGCGAGACCCGGTCGCTGGAGCTCGAGCTCTCCCGCCCCGACCTTTTCGCCTGGACCGAGGCGCCTCTCTATCGCCATTCCGACTTCGTACTCGAGGGCGAGTTCGCGATGGGCCACGGCCTTCCGCACTCGGCCTGCGGCTTTCTGTTCAGGTACCAGGACGAGACGAACTTCTACTCGGTCCTCGTATCGAACAAGGGATTCTTCCGCTTCGACGTCGTCTTCAACGGGAGCCCTCGGGCCCTCGTCGCGTGGACGGAGACTCCGCGGTCCCGCGGCGAATCGCCGCCCTCGGAAGGCGAAGGGGAATTGTCGCTCCGGATCATCGCGCGCGGCGGGCATTTCACGATCGTCCTGGACGGGGAATGGGCCGCCGAGGCCGCCGACGAGAGCTTCGACCGGGGTCACCTGGCCTTCGCGGCCCAGAACTACGGCGAAGGCGGGGCGACTCGATTCTCCCTCCTCTCCTGCATGGTCGACTCGAGGCCCGTGGAAGTGGAGACCTGGTATTTCCGCTGGAACTATTACATCGTGCCCGGCGCCGACGCCCGCCGAAGACTCGCCGAGACCCTCTTCGCAATGGGAGAAAGCCTGGCCGCCGCCGTCCAGCTGCGAAAGATCGAGAGGCGCGGGCCCCTCGACGCCGACGAGCTCTTCCTGAAGGCGGAGATCGCGCTTCGCCTCGGGCTCCAGGACGAGGCCGAAGGCGCCCTCGACGCCTGTCTCGCCCTCGCGCCCGATCGGGCGGACGCCAACGAGGAGAAGGCCAACCTCCTGTACCTGCGCGGCCGCTACCTCGAGCTGCGCGACCGGCTCCGGAATCTCCTGCCGACGATTCGGGACAACGCGCGCCTGCTCTGCCTCTCGGGCCACGCCCGCTTCGGGCTCGGGGACTACGCGGGGGCGGCGGCCGACTACGGCGCCGCGGCCGGGATCGAGCCCGAGCAGCCTCTCTACCGGATGAACGAGGCCCGCGCCTGGGACCAGGCCGGCAGGAAGGGCGAAGCCGCCGAGGCCTACCTCGCGGCCGCCAGGCTCTTCTCCTCCCAGGAGGCCGACGACGACCTCGCCCTCGCCCTCGCCCGCCTCGGCGCCCTCAAGGCCAAGCGCGCCGAGGTCGAGGAGATACGGGCGAAGGCCCTCTATCGGGCGGGCAAGAAGGACGAGGCCGCCAGGCTCCTCGCAGGGCTCGTCGCCAAGGGAAGCCGGGATTCGGGCAGCCATTATACGCTCGGCCTCATCCTCGCCGAGAGGGGCAAGGGCGAGGAGGCGCTCGAGCGATTCGAGGCCGCCCTCGCCCTCGAGCCCGACTTCCCCCTGTACGCCTTTCGCTACGCCGAAAGGCTCTTCCTCCTCGGGCGCCCGGAAAAGGAGACCCGCGCGGCGATCGAGCGCGCCCTGAGCCTGGCCCCCGCCGACGGCTGGTCCCTCAACCTCGCCGGACAGGAAGCCCTGTCGCGCGGCGACCTCGGCTACGCGCGGCTCTGCCTCGAGGCGGCCGCGAAGGCCCTCCCCTCGGCGAAGGAGCCTGCCATCAACCTCTCCGACCTCGAGGCGCGGGAGGGCAGGACGGACGCCGCCCTCGCCGCCCTCGCCGCCTTCGAGGAGGACGCCGCCTGCCGCAATCAGGCGGGAAACGCCCTGGCGCGCGCCGCCGGGTCGGCCTCCTCGCGCGAGGAGGCGGCGGAAATGCTCGAAGCGGCCGCGCGCGAGTATCTCCGCGCCGTCGGCCTCGAGCCGGGCTCGGCGGAGTACCAGGCCAACCTCGCCGCTGCCTATATGGAGCTGGAGCGCTATTCCGAGGCCGAGGAGCGGATCAGGAAGGCCCTCGACCTGGGCGCGGGCCCCCGGGGCCTCCTCCTCGCCGGCAACCTGGCGCAGGTCTACGGCGACCTTCCGCGGGCCGAGACGGCCTACCGGCTCGGCCTCGAGGCCCTCCCCGAGGACCCCGCCCTCCTCGCGGCCCTGGGACGCTGCTATATCTCGCTGCGCAATTACGGCAAGGCCGCGGCCTCGGGGGATCGCCTCGCCAAAGTCGCCCCCGAGGGCGCCCTGCGACTCCGCCTGGAGATCGAGGAGGCGACGACCGAGGGCCTTTCCTGCGCGACGTGCGGAAAATCCTGGAGAGTGCCGCGCGAGCTGCCCGCGCAAAGCGCCGCGAGCGTGCGGGCGATGCCGCCGGACGATTCGCCCGCGGGCGCCTGCCCGCGCTGCGGCAAGATCTTCTGCATCGCCTGCCGCAAGGCCGAGCTCTCGGACAGCCGCTTCACCTGCCCCGACTGCGGCGAGGTCCTCAAGCTCTCCGACAATAGGCTGCGCTACCTGGTCAGGGAGAGCATCCGCCGCGACGCGGCCCTCCATAGGGATCGGCTCGTCAAGGAGACGTGAGCCATTGTATTTTTATCCCGGAAGCGATATTATTTTTCGGAATTCCCATCGCCCCTTATAGGAAGAGCTTCGTGAAACACCTTCCCATCTTCGCCCTCCTCGCGATCGCGTCCCTCGCGTCGTCGCGGGCATCGGCTCAGGATATCGTGACGGCGGGGCAGTATTTCGGCCTCGTCGCCGACCGCTACGCCCAGATCGACGACTACGAGGGCAAGATCGCCATCTCGACCGCCAAGGACGTCATGAAGGGCGACATCATCTTCAAGTCGCCTTCCCTCCTCCGCATCGATTTTACGAGCCCCCCGGATCAGGTCATCGCCTTCGACGGCCAGACTCTCACCGTGTACATCCCCGGCTACAATTCCATACTCTCTCAATCGACCGCCGACAAGCCCGGCGCCGGATCGACCTCCCTCGCGACGCGCGAGGGCCTGAAAATGCTCAAGCGCAACTATTCCATAGCCTTCGAAACCAGCCCCGCCCCGCTGCCCCTGGATGGCGGAGCCCCGGGCGAGCAGGCGGTCAGGCTCGTCCTCGATCGGACCTCCGCCGCCGAGGGCTTCACGCGGATCAAGCTCTACGTCAATCCGGAAACCAAGCTCATCCGCAGGATCGAGGGCTGGACGATCGGCGGCGACAAGCTCAGCTTCGATTTCACCGGCATCAAGACCAACGTGGGGATCCCGGAGACGCGCTTCGTCTACGATTCGCCAGCGTCGGCCAACGTCTATAATAATTTCCTCTTCAATTCCGACAACTGACGGGAAGGAACGCGACGACATGACCCCTATCGGCGAACAGCTCCGCGCCGCGCGCGAGCGCAAAGGCCTGACGCTCGATCGCGTCGCCGACGAGACCAATATAGCCAAGCGCTACATCGCGGGCCTCGAGGCCGAGGATTTCTCGGTCTTTCCCGGCGACCCCTACGTCATCGGCTTCCTCCGCAACTACGCCGACTACCTCGGCCTGCCCTCGGACGAATTCGTGAATACCTACAAGAACATCAAGATCCAGGAACAGCCGATGCCCATCGAGGAGCTCATTCCGAGGCGCGGGCCCTCGGCCCTCGCGGTGGCGGCCTCGATCCTCGGGGCCGTCGTCGTCGCGGCGATAGTCCTCGCGGTCGTCCTGGGCGGGCACAGGAAGGCCGGCCAGGAGGCCTCCGCCTCGCATCGCGCCCCGGTGGAATACCGCGTGGAGGGCAGCGCCTTCGAGAAGCGCCTCTACGTCGGAGACTCCGTCCTCGTGGCCTACGGCGGCAACAGCTACAAGCTCCTCGTGTCGCGCATCGACGACGCCCTCACGCTGGAGACGCCCGTGGGCGCGTCCCGCCTCATGCTCGGCGAGGAGGGGACCTTGGATCTCGACCGCAACAACCAACCCGAGATCAAGCTTCTCGTAAGCGACCTGTCCAAGAAGGATCCGTCCAAGGGAGCGGTCCTGAGGGTCGAGTACAGCTCCCCCGATGCCGCCCTCGCGGCCGCGACGCAGGCCCCGATCTCCGACGTCGCGAACGACCAGGGCGCGGGATCGCCGACCGCGACGGGGAGCTCGGGCGCCGCGGGCGGAGCCCAAGGCGCCGCCTCCGGCGCGGCGCCGGCGGCAGCTGCGGCCTCGGGCGCGGCGCAGGGAGCGGCCGCCCTGTCGGCCCCCTCCGGAAAGCCGGTAGTCCTCTTCGAGTCCAACCGGACGCCCTACCCCTTCGTCGTCTCCGTCAGCTTTCGGAGCTCCTGCATGTTCCGCTACGAGGCCGACAAGAAGGACCGCGACGAGCGCTATTACCGCAAGGGCGAGACTGTCACGGTCAACGCCCAGAACAGCCTGAGGATCTGGGCCTCGAACGCCCAGGCGGTCAAGCTCACCGTCCAGGCCTCCGGCGGCAAGAGCGCCGACCTCGATATAGGCGGCGCGGGCGAGGTGGCAGTCAAGCGCATCGCATGGGCCCAGGGAGACTCCGGCGGCTGGATACTCGGCGCTTCCGACGTGGACTGACGGGAGCCATGCGCTTCTGGATCGATCGCCACGGCTGCGCGAAGAACGACGTCGACGGCGAGGAGATCGCGGCTCGCCTCGATGCCGCGGGCCACGAGTTCGTCGACGGGCCCGAGGGCGCCGATCTCCTCATCGTCAATACCTGCGGCTTCATCGAGGACGCGAAGAGGGAGTCCATCGAGGCCGTCGCGGCGCTCAAGGCCGCCTATCCCGGAAAGCGCCTCCTCGTGGCAGGCTGCCTGTCCCAGCGCTACGCCGCCGACCTCGCGGCCGACCTCCCGGAGGCCGACGGCATCGTCGGGAACGCCGACCTCGGCGCCGTGCTCGCGGCGGCCGAGGCGACGCTCGCCGGCGAGCGCCCGGTCCTGGTGCCCGAGGCCGCGCCCTCCTTCGGCAGGGTCAGGCGCCTCCGGCGCTTCGACTTTCCCGGATCGGCCCACGTCAAGGCCACCGAGGGCTGCTCCAACTTCTGCTCATTCTGCGCCATCCCCCTCATCCGCGGCTCCCTGCGCTCCCGCCCCCGGGACGAGGTACTCGCCGAATGCCTCGACCTCCTCGCCCAGGGCGTGAAGGAGCTCGTCCTCATCGGGCAGGACCTCGGCTCGTACGGGCGCGACTTCCGATCCTCGAGCGGCCTCCCGGCCGCGCCAGGCTCCCCTGAGGCTTCCCGCCTGCCCGAGCTCCTGGCCGCGCTCTCGGCGGTCGATGGCGACTTCCGGGTCCGCACCCTCTACATCCACCCGGACAACTTCCCCGAGGCCATGCTGAGCGTCATGGCCGCCGATCCCCGCCTCGTGCCCTATTTCGACCTGCCCTTCCAGCACGCCTCCGCGCGCATCCTCAAGTCCATGAACCGCCGGGGCGACTCGGCGCGCTACCTCGAGCTCCTCGGGCGGATACGGGAGGCCTTGCCCGACGCCGCCATACGCTCCACCTTCCTCGTCGGCTTTCCCGGCGAGGGCGAGGAGGACTTCGCCGAGCTCCTCGATTTCCAGGCCAAGGCCGCCCTGGACTGGGTCGGCAGCTTCGCCTACTCGCGCGAGGAAGGGACCGCGGCCTACCGCATGCCCGCCCGCGTGCCCAAGAAGACCGTCGCCGCCCGCCGCCGGGCCCTCGAGGAGGCTCAAGGGCCCATCACGCGCGAGCGCCTGGGACGCTTCGTCGGGCGCGAGATGGACGTCCTCGTCGAGGAGCAGGTCGCCCGCGCCTCCGAGGGCGACGAGGAGCTCTCTCTGGGGCGGGCATGGAACCAGGCTCCCGAGGTCGACGGGCTCACCGTCCTCCGCGGCGAGCATCGGCCGGGCTCGGTGCTTCGGGCCCGCGTCCTCGCCGTGAAGGGCGTCGACTTCGACGCCCTTCCCCTTGGGGAAGGACTTCCCCTCGGGGAAGGGCTCGAGCTCCGAGGCGCGCGCCGATGAGCGAAGCTCTGCCCCCCTATCTGTCGATGCTCAACCCCGAGCAGCTCGCCGCCGTCCGCCACGAGGGAGGCAGCCTCCTCATCCTCGCGGGCGCCGGCTCGGGCAAGACTCGGGTGATAACGACCAAGATCGCCTATCTCGTCCGCGAGCGCGGCTTCGAGCCCGAGTCCATCCTCGCCGTGACCTTCACGAACAAGGCCGCCAAGGAGATGCGCGACCGCGCGACCGCCATCGAGGCCTCCTGCTCCCGCGCCGTCATGCGCACCTTCCATTCCTTCGGGGCCTGGTTCCTGCGGCGCAATTCGGCCGCGGCCGGGCTCGACCCCAACTTCACCATATACGACGACGACGACCAGACGACCCTCCTCCACGGCTCGATGCCGCAGAGCTCGCGCGGCGAGTGCTCGCGCATGGTCCAGGCGATCTCGCGCGCGAAGGACCTCGGCCTCGAGCCCGACTCCCCGGACCTCTCTGCGGCCTTCTCCGACCCGGGCCTGCGCAGGGTCTACGCCCTCTACGAGGACAGGCTCCGCAAGACGGGCAACGTCGACTTCGGCGACCTCATCAGGCTCCCCTCGCGGCTCCTGCGCGACGACGAGGCCGTGAGGAGGCGCACGCGCCAGCGCTTCCGCGTCATCCTCGTCGACGAGTACCAGGACTCCAACGTCGCCCAGTTCGAGCTCCTGCGCCTCCTCGCCGGACGGGCGGAAGCGGCCCCGGCCGGCCCCGACGCGCGCGCGGGCGCCTACCTCTGCGTCGTAGGCGACGACGACCAGTCCATCTACCGCTTCCGCGGCGCCGAGGTGCGCAACATCCTCCGCTTCCCCGAGATATTCCCCGGCACCGAGATCATCAAGCTCGAGAGGAATTACCGATCCTTCCAGAGCATACTCGACGTGGCGGGCGACGTGGTGTCCCGCAACGCGGGCAGGCTCGGCAAGATCCTCGTCGCCGAGCGCTTAGGCGGATCGAAGCCCGAGCTCCGCCTCCTCGACGACCAGGACGCCGAAGTCGCCTTCTGCGTCGGGATTTGCAGGGAGCGGGTAAAGGCCGGGGGAAGATGGAGCGACGTGGCCATCCTCTACCGCACCAACGCCCAGTCCCTCGGCTTCGAGAAGGAGTTCCCCCGCCTCGGGATACCCTACCGGATCGTCGGCGCCTCGCGCTTCTACGACCGCGAGGAGGTCAAGGACGCCCTCGCCTACCTGGCCCTCATAAGCAATCCCCGCGACGAGGTCGCCTTCAAGCGCGTGGTCAACAAGCCATCGCGCGGGATCGGCGAGACGAGCGTCGAGGTCCTCCTCGAGGCGGCGGAAGCCTCGGGCGCCGACCTCCTCTCGGCCGCGGCCGAGGCCGGCGCCGACCTGCGGCCCAAGGCCCGCTCCGGCCTAGGGGAATTCCTCCGCCTCGCGTCGAGCCTCGCGGCCTCCCTCGCGGCTCCGGCGGAAGGCGGAAAGGCCGGCGAGGGCGAGACCCTCGCCGGCCTCGTCGATCGCCTGGTCAGGGACTCGGGCCTGGCGGAATACCATCGGAGCCAGGACGAGATCGCGGGCACGCAGAAGGCAGCCAACCTCGAGGAGCTCGTCAACGCCGCCTCGCTCTACCCGCCCTCGGCCGAGGGCCTCTCCGACTTCCTCGAGACCATCGAGCTCGACCGCAGCCTCGCCTCGGAGGAGGCGGTCGCCGCCGACGCCGTCACCCTCATCACGATGCACAACACCAAGGGCCTCGAGTTCCCCGTCGTCATCGCCACGGGCCTCGAGCAGGGCCTCTTCCCCCGCGACGACGAGGAGGGCGAGGAGCTCGAGGAGCAGAGACGGCTCTTCTACGTCGCCATCACGCGGGCCAAGGACGAGCTCTACCTGAGCTCCTGCCATTGGCGGAGGCTCCACGGCAGGCTCTACGAGACCTATCCCTCCCGCTTCCTCTCGGAGCTGGACGGCACCCTCCTCCGCCGCTCCGGCGCTCGCCGCGAGGTCTCGGGTGAATATGCGCCCGCCGTCGGGCAGCGCGGGTACGTTCCTCGATCCGGAGCCATGCCGGGATCGGCGCCGCGCCCCGGCGGGGCGGGACCCTGGCGAGCCGGCCTCGCCGTCTACCACGACGACTACGGCTCGGGAGTGGTGCTCAAGGTGAGCCCGACCCCGAGCTCGGGACCCCTCGTCGTGGTACGCTTCGAGACGGGGAGGCAGGCCCAATTCTTCCCTAAATTCACGACCAAGCTCGAGCTCGCCCATGACCGATGAGACAATCGCGCGAAGCCGGCTGCGGCGCCTCCCGCCGATCCGGCGAGCGAGGCTGTGGCGGCTCTACGCCGAGGACGGTCGACGCTTCCTGGACTTTTGGATGGACGACGGGCGCTCCATGCTCGGCGCGAAGGGCACGGGTATCGGCACGACGGCGAAGGCGGCCCTGGACACGGGCCTCACGCGGCCCTTCCCCTCGATTCGCGAATCCCGCCTGGAAAAGGACATTCACGGGCGCTACCCCGATTACCCGACTATCCGCCTTTTTCGCGACGAGGCTCGCGCGACCGCCGCCGCCG
>CAYNFM010000052.1:22662-26097 GCA_964396415.1 uncultured Treponemataceae bacterium
TGGCCCCGGCCGTACTTTTATTCCGGGAACCCGAGATCGCCGAGGGGGTGGAGGGCGACATCGTGCCGCCCCTCGCCCTGGCCTGCGCGCACAGAGCTCTGGCCGAGTTCGATCGCTTCCTCGCCGATTATTCCGAAGCCCTGTGGAAGAAGGTCGACCGACGCCTCGGCCCCTATTTCGAGCGTCGAGGACCCTATCTCTTCCCTCGCGTCGCAGAGGCCGAGCGACGCGGGTCCCCTTCCGCGGACTACGACCGGCTCTTCGACACGGCGCTGGGAGCGGGAGTCCTGTTGTCCCCCGACCCCGAGAGGCCATCGATCATACCCGGCGACTTCGACGACGGCGAGCTCGCGCGACTGGCGACTGCCATCGCCACGATCAAGCTCTGACGGATGAAAGCGGGAAACTCTTCTAAGTACGAATACCCGCGAAGCGGCGCTTCACCGCTCAGCCCAGGCGCGGCTCATTCCGCGTGCGCATCCGAGTCGAAGGCCACGCCGCCCAGCTCGTAGGCCTTTTCGTCGACGGCCGCGCGGGCCTTGGCCGCCTCGGCCTTGCCGCGCGCGATCTCGGCGAAGGAGTAGGAGCCGTCTGCCTCGGGCTCGGCGCCCGACCACGCGGCCAGCTCGGAGAGGGCCTTCGCCGCCGCGCGGCCCTTCCTCGGCCTCGCCGCGTCCTCGCGCAGGGGAAGGGACTCGGGCCTAACCGGTATGGGCGAGTCGAGGACCGTGCGGTAGGCCACCCTTCTCATGTTCTCTTCCCGGGCCCGCTCGTTGCGGGCGGCGAGGCGCCTCGCCCGTATCGCGGGGATCGCGTAGAAGAAGAGGGAGAAGGCGAGGGGGACCAGGCCGAGGGCGAAGCCGAGGAAGGCGGCGGGATGGGCCATCCCGGCCAGCTTGCCGAGGAGCTGGTGGGTGAAATAGTAGAAGCCGTCCAGCCCGCCCACCGTCACGAGCTTCGTCGCGTATTGCCCGCTATAGATGGTTTGCAGCAGGGCATGGGGAGCGCCGGCCTCGTAGAAGAAGTAGGAGCCGAAGAGGAGGTTGACGCCGTTGAAGACGCAGAAGGTCGCGTTGGCCTTCCTGTCGTTGGAGGAGAAGGAGGCTATCCGCCGCATCGGAACCGAGGAACCGAAGCTTCGATCGCCCTTGTCCTTCCTGCGGAGGAGGGAGGGGAAGAAATAGTAGATCGTCCCTCCCTCGGTGACCTCGGGGCTGCCCTCGAACTCGTAGAGGTAGCGGTTGATCCCCGCCTCGGCCTCCAGGGGGCCCAGGCCGGTGAGGGCCATGAACTCGGGCATCGTGACGAGCCCCTTGTTGGCCTGGACGAAGGCCACGAAGGCCTTCTTCTCGACCGTATCCCAGCCCGCGTCGGGATCGCCGTCGCCGAAGACGAAGGAGTAGATCGCCTTGTAGAGGGGCCTGCGCTCCCTCCTGCGCCCCGCGCGGGCGGCGCGCTGCTCGGGCGTCATGAAGAGCTCGGAGTAGAACCATATCCGGAAGATCGTATTGAGGAGCTGCCCGGTGATGAACATCCCGCCGAGCCCGCCGCCGCGGCCGCTCGAGCGGCTGTCCCTCGAGTTGCCGGAGGCGGATATCGCCACCGAGGCCAGCATCGCGAGCACGGCGAGGGCGATGAACAGCACGAAATAGCCGACGAGCATCACGACGATCCAGACCTTGAAGGCCACGGCCGCGACCTTGGCCAGTCCCTTCCGGAAGGCCTTCCAGGCCCGGGCCGCCTGGGGGCCGAAGCCCCGGTACCTGCTGCGCATCCCCGAAGGGAAGGAATAGAGTATCTCGCCCGACTCGGTGACGCGAAGGCGCGCTCCGTACTCGTCCGAGACGGCCTTGACCTCGGCCTCGACCTGGGACTTGGGCAGGCCCGTGAGGGCGACGAGGTCGGCCGTCGTGGCCTCCCCCTTCCTCCGCCTGAAGACGTCGACCAGAGTGTCGCGCACCTTGGCCGCGTCGTATTCATAGACTTTCTTCTCGGTAGCGCTCATCATCCCTCCGGTTCCGGCTCGGGCGGCTATCGGCGCTGGGGCGCGAGCTCCAGGGCCCTGTCGTAGAGCTTGGCGTACTCCGAGGCCGCATGATCCCAGGAAAAGCGGCGCTCCATCGCCCTGACGCGCATAGCCTCTATGTGCTTGCGCTTGTTGTACCACGCCCAGGCGGCCCAGCCTACCGTGTCGTAGACCGCCCTCGGCGTGAGGTTGTCGAACATGAATCCGGTGCCCGCGCCCGTCTCCTGGTTGTAGTTCTCGACGGTATCCGAGAGGCCTCCCGTGCGATGGACGATGGGGAGGGTCCCGTAGCGCAGGCTGTACATCTGGTTGAGGCCGCAGGGCTCGTAGCGGCTCGGCATGAGGAAGAAGTCCGCGCCCGCCTCGACGAGGTGGGCCAGCCTCTCGTCGAAGCCGATCCTGGCCCTGAAATTGGGCAGGCGGCCCGAGAGGGACCTGAGCTCCTCCTCGCACCATTTCGCCCCCGAGCCGACGACGGCGAATTGAAGGTCGATGTCGGAGCAGATCCTAAAGGCGCTTCCGTACAGGGGACCGAAGAGCTCGCCGACTCCCTTCATGTCCGCCAGGCGCGTAACCATCCCGACGAGGGGCTTGTCGGCCGAGACGGCCAGGCCGAACTCCTTCTGGAGGGCGGCCTTGCACTTGTCCTTCCCCGCCATCGTGGCCGAGGAGTAGCGCGCGGGGATGCGGAGGTCGGTCTCGGGATCCCACTCGTCGAGGTCCACCCCGTTGAGGATGCCGACTAGGTCCGAGGAGCGGAAGCGCAGGAGGCCGTCGAGCCCGAAGCCGTAATCGGGCGTTTGGATCTCCCGCGCGTAGGTCGGCGACACCGTCGTGAGGCAATCGGCCGAGCGGATGCCCGCCTTAAGCAGGTTCACCTTGTCGTAGAACTCGAAACCCGCGTTATGGAAGAGGTCCCAGGGCAGGCCGAACGAGAGGAAGGACTCCTTGGGGTAGACGCCCTGGTAGCCCAGGTTGTGGATGGTGAGGGCCGAGGCGGTCTTGGCGAACTCGCCGAGCCGCTCGGCGTTGCCGAGGAGGACCGGGACGAGGGAGGTCGGCCAATCGTGGGCGTGCAGGATGTCGGGAATCCATTCGAGCTTGCGGCAGAGCTGGAATGCCGCGCGGGAGAGGAAGGCGAAGCGCTCCGGGTTGTCCGCGAAATCCGGCTCGGACTTGGAGCCGTAGATCCCGTCTCGGCCGAAATAGGCCTCGTGATCGAGGAAGTAGACCTCGACGACGGAGCCGGGCAGGTAGGACTTGTAGATGCCCGCCCATTCCTCGCCCGAGCCGGTCGGGACCCCCAGGGGCCCTCGGACCGCCTCGAGCTTGCCGCGATCGACGCAGTAGTAGCGGGGGAGGAGGACTCGAACGTCGTGGCCGGCCCTGGACAAAGCCCTGGCCAGGGC
>CAYNFM010000053.1:0-4908 GCA_964396415.1 uncultured Treponemataceae bacterium
ATGGCTTCCCTGACCAGCTCGCGCGAGATGACGAGATGGGGCGCGCCGGTCGAGGCGACGACGATGTCGGCGGCGCGCAGGGCTTCGGAGATGCGATCGAATCCGAGGGCCTGTGCCTGCCAACGGGCCGCGAGCTCCTCTGCTCGCTCGCGCGTCCTGTTGAGGACGGTGATGCGCTTGGCGTTCCGGTGCCTCAGGGCCTCGACGGCCAGCTCGGCCATCTCGCCCGCGCCGATCACGACGATGCTGGCATCGGAAATGTCCCCGATCTTCTCGGCGGCCAGCCGGGCGGCGACCGAGCTTACGCTCCCGGCGTTGCGGCTTATGACGGTCTCCGTGTGCGCGCGCTTGCCCGTGTGGATGGCCGCGCGGAACAGGGCGGAGAGAATGGGTCCTATGCCGCCGTATTCGCGCGCGAGATCGTAGGCGCCCGCCACCTGACCGAGCACCTGGGTCTCTCCTAGGACCATCGAGTCGAGCCCGGAGCTCACGCGGAAGAGGTGCGCTACGGCTTCCTTGTCTTTTCGGCGCGCCGCCAAGGAAAGAATCTCGGACTCCCGCACTCCCGTGGACTGGCTCGCGAAATCGACGAGATTCTGGAAGCCCTCCCCTCTCGATACGGCATAGACCTCGAGCCTGTTGCAGGTCGAGAGGACGGCGATCTCCGAAAGCTCGGCGAGGCCTGACCCGGCCTTCCCCAGGCCTGACCCGGCGAGAATAGACTTGAGCCTGTCGGGCGAAAGCGTCATTCTCTCGCGGAGCTCGACCGGGGCCTCGCGATGAGAAATACCCAGGCAGAGAATGCTCGAGCCCCTTCCGCGGGGAAGGCGCGAATCGGGAGCCGAAGCGACGGCCGCGTCGGACGAAGGATTCTCGGCGCGAGAAAAGGACTGAGCCATATGTTCCCCGTTCAGGCGGGACGGGCGGCATCTCGCGCCGCCTGCGTCTTTGCGCCGGATGGGATATAGGCGCAGGCCGGGTCCTCCTGGTAAGGGTCATGAGATTCCGCAAAGGCCCGGGACCTCGAACCACCGCATATGACCTTGTGCTCGCACAGCCCGCAACGCCCCTTGAGATTCGAGGGAGTCCTCAACTCGACGAGGAGGGGATGGGTCGTATAGATCGATCTGAGCTTCCCTTCTTTTACGTTTCCCAGGGACAGGGGCAGGAAGCCGCTCGGATAGACTTCGCCGTCGTGGGCGACGAAGACGATTCCCCTTCCGTCTCCGGTCGCGTTCAGCCTCAAGAAGGCTGGGCCTTTCGGCTCGCCTTCGAGCTCGAGCAGTCTGTCGTGGAGACGGGCGTACAATTCTCCGCGAGGCGGCTCGGCCCCTTCCCCGCGCTGGATGAATACTCGCCTGAAGTGCGGGCCCTCGGAGGTTCTCACCGGGATGCCATAGCGAGTCGCGTCGTAGAGGAAGTGGGTGACCTCCTCGCACTCCGAGGTTTCTGGGCTCTCGAGGGCCGATCCCCGTCCCGTTCTAATAAGGAAGAAGGCTTCCCAGGCGACCGCTCCCCTCTCCTTCGCCAGGTGGAAGATGTCCGCCAAGCCCCAAAGGTTGCTCTTCATCACGGTCGTATTGACCTGGAGCCGCATTCCAACCGACCTGGCCGTTTCGATGGCCTCGAGCGTCGCCTCGAAGGTACCGGGGATGTTCCGTATCCTGTCGTGGACTTCGGCCGTCGCTCCGTCGAGGCTGACCGATATTATCTCCACTTCTAGGTCCCGCAGGCGCTCCATCCGCTCGCGGTCGAGCAGGGGAGTGACGCTCGCCGCTACTGCGGTGTAGATGCCTAATCCCCGCGCGTACCTGATGAGGTCGAAGACATCGGAGCGCATGAGGGGGTCCCCCCCGGTCAACAGGAGGGCAGGGTAGGGTTCTCCGAACTCGACGATCTGGTCGATGAGCCGCAACCCCGAGTCGTGGTCGAGCTCGCCCGGGACCTTTCCCTTTATCGCCGTCGCTCTGCAGTGCCTACAGGACAGGAGGCAGGACTTCGTAGTTTCCCAGCAGACGAATATCGGCTTCGCGGAATAGTCTACGCTCTTGGTCCATGGCGGTTGCATCGGCGCCGCTCGCTATCCCGCGAGGTTCTTCGCGAAGAATCCCAACAGTCGCGCATAGGAATCGCGGACTGCCGACTCGTTGTAGGAAGCTGCGTCGTCGTTGAAGAATGCGTGGCCGGCCCCTTCGTAGATATGGTACTCGTAGGACTTGCCGGCGGCGCGCATCGCCTCCTGGAAGGCGGGAATGCCGGCGTTGACGCGTTGGTCCTTGGCGCCGTAGAAGGCTATGAGGGGGCAGTTGATCCGCGGGATCTTCTCTGCGGGAGGGCTATTGCCGTAGAAGACCGCCGCCCCGGAAACCTCCCCCTCCTCGCAGGCGAGTAGGGCGGACAGGCCGCCGCCCATGCAGAATCCGACGCATCCTATTCTTTGACCTTTGGTTTCGGGTCTTTCCTCGCGGAGATGGCGGAAGCCCAGCCTCAATACGGGCACGAGGGCCTCGACGCGGCCGGGCGCGATGAAGGAAAAGACCTGACCGAAGGTCTCTCCTATCCGCAGTCTCTCCGCCTCGGGGAGCTTGGCCAGGGCCGCCTCCCTCGTGCTCGGGTCGAACATCGTGCCTGGGGGGAGGGTGGCCGAGTAGGCAAAGGCCTCGGCTACTCGCTCCGAGCTCAGGGCGGGCGGCTTGACCCCGTCCACCGCGAAAAGATCGGGGGCCAAGGCTGCATAGCCGGCCGCGGCGATGCGGCGGGTCACGTCCTCGATCTGCCGATTGACGCCGCCGATCTCTTGGATGACCAGAACGCCCGGCAGAGGCCCAATTGCCCGCTCCGGACGCGCGAAGTAGCCTGTCCCCTTCCCATAATGAATCCATTCGCCCTTGATCGCCATTTTATTCCCCCTTTCTTCCGGCGGCGCCCATTATAGCCTCCCCATCGAACGCCGGCTCGCGTAATCGTCTAGCCGGGGGAAGGTTTTTCCTTGTCGGTCGAAGATGCAAATTTGAACAAGGTCCTCAATGCGGACTGAATATCCGCTTCGTGTAACCATCCTAAGGCTTCGCGCGAATCCGACGCCTTCGCTTGTCCCAGGCTGCCCTCGCCGATCGTTTCCTGCGGGCCGATCAGCCGGGAAAAACCCAAGCTGGCGGAGACTTTGGCTCGCCGCCTCATCTGACGGACGGGCCGGAGCTCGCCGGAAAGGGAAAGTTCACCTGCCAGGACCGTATCCGCGGGCAAGGCGGTATCCGAGCGGGCCGAAAAGAGGGCACAAGCCAGCGCCAGGTCGATACCAGGCTCGACGAGCCGCATGCCGCCCGCGACGTTGACGTAGATGTCCTGATCGGAGAAGCGCAGGCCCATGCGCTTCTCGAGGATGGCGGCGATTCGGCTGACCCGTCCGGTTTCGATTCTCTCCGAATAAACGCGCGTCAGCCCTGCTTTGGCCGGGACCGTCAGCGCCTGGATCTCGACCAGCAGTACTCTCGATCCCTCGTGGACGGGAGCGATCGCCGTCCCTACGGGCATTTTGCCCGAGTCTCTCCTCACGAGGAAGATTCCCGAGGGGTCGGTGACCTCTTCGAGCCCGGCCTCGCCCATTCGGAAAAGTCCTACCTCCTCCGCGCTACCGAAGCGGTTCTTGCTCGCTCGGAGGACCCTCATATCGCCCTCGCCCTGCTCGAAGCCCAGCACGGCGTCCACGAGGTGCTCCGCGGCCTTCGGCCCCGCGATGACGCCTTCCTTCGTCACGTGGGCCACGAGCAAGAGGGCGGCATCGTGGGCCTTGGCCCAGGCCGAGAGCTCCTGGGCGCAATACTTGATCTGGTTGGCGGTACCCGGCACCGATCCGGCCTCGTCGGCCCTGAGCGTCTGGATGGAATCGATCACCGCAACCACGGGCTTGAGCGCGTCCAGGGTCGCCCTCACCATGCCGAGATCGCTGGAGCAGAAGACTTCCAGGCCCTCGCGGAGGGCGCCGAGGCGATCCGCCCTCATCCTGATTTGCGCCGGCGATTCCTCGCCCGAGATATAAAGGAGCCTCCCTTTGGTCTGCGCTTTCGCGCAGAGCTGCAGGAGCAATGTGCTTTTCCCTATTCCCGGCTCTCCCCCGATGAGGGTCGCCGAGCCGCGCATTAGGCCGCCGCCCAGCACTCGATCGACTTCGGGCATTCCAGTGGACAGTCGCGCGCCCTCGCCGGGGTCGATCGAAATTATGGGAAGCGGAAAGGTCTCGCCGGCCTTTTCGACTCGGTCCTGCGTCTTCGCCGACTCGCGCAGCGTATTCCACTGCCCGCACTCGGGGCAGCGCCCCAGCCATTTTGGCTCGACGTGCCCGCAGCTGGCGCAGCGATAGGCGATTCCCTTTTGCTTGACGGCCATGAAAGCGTATCGTACGCGAAGCCGAGGGATGCTTCAAGGGCAACTCGAGGCCCAAGCCCCGGGGTCATCGTCCCCTGAGGCGCCTGCCTTTCGAATCCAGGTATTCTGGACGAGGCTTGGGCTTGTTCGGATCCGCGTCGCGCACGAAGGAGTCGATCTCTTCGGACAGGCGCTTCTTCAGCTTTTCCGCGGTCTCGTACACCGCGTCGGGCCCCATCGCGTCTGTGACATCGTCCGGTCCCATCAGGAGGCGAAAGGGCCTGAGACCGAGCGCCCGAGCTATTCCCTCGAGTTTTTCCGGCGAGGGAAACTTGCGCCCCATCTCGACCTCGCCCACGTATCCTACCGATATGTCGGCCCTTTCGGCGAGCTCGGCTTGAGTTATGCCTAGGAGGATGCGGTAGCGCTTCATATTTCGAACCAGCAACTGATGGAGCTCGGTCACATGCCTATAGTAGAAATGCAGTAAGGAAAAGCAATTCGCTGTCGGTGGATACACTCTCTGTGAGAAAGCGCGGGGCG
>CAYNFM010000053.1:5008-25764 GCA_964396415.1 uncultured Treponemataceae bacterium
TCGATCTCGGGATTCCTAAACTTCCCAATACCTGCCGTCTCGACTATACTGGAACGAAGAGGTTCCGGATCATGAAGTTTCCCCATCAAGGTCGTCGCATCAGCGGTTTCGTCGTTCCTTTGTCGTCGATCAGATGCGAAGCTTCTCCAGGCTGCGGCGAGTTTCCCGACCTCGCGCGCGCCGGCGATCTCGCCTCTGCCTGGGGTTTCGATCTCATTCAGCTTTTACCGGTCAACGATTCCGGTTTTCAGAATTCCCCCTATTCCGCGCTCTCGGCTTTCGCCCTTCATCCCATCTACATCAGGATTGCCGATTTACCCGAGTTAGCGGCGGGAGAAGGCGGCGAGGGATGGGACAGGACGCTCGAGCTCCGATCCGAGGCCGATGCCCTCGTTTCCCGCTTTTCCGGAGAGGAGCGGGTGCCCCACGAGGCCCTGCTGAGAGCCAAGATCGAGCTTTTGCGAAAGGTATGGTCCTTGGCGAGCGAGAAGTCGTGCCCGGCCGGTCGCAATCTCCTACGCGATCTCGATGAATGGATCGAAGCCAATCCCTGGTCCAAAAGCTATGCGGCCTTCGTCGTGCTCAAGACCATGTACGACGAAAGGCCCTGGTGGGAGTGGCCCCGGCAACGGGACCCGAGCGTCGAGGACATCGACGATCTATGGAGAGACGGGGCTCTCATCGACGATCTCCGCTTTTGGTCGTGGCTGCAAATGAGGGCGGGCGGGCAATTTCGAGCTTCCTCGGAGCATCTTGCGGCCGAGGGAATAGCCCTCATGGGCGATATCCCCATCCTGATGAACGCCGATTCGGCCGACGTTTGGGCCAGGCGAGATTGCTTTCGGCTCGAATTGCGCGCGGGCGCTCCGCCCGATATGTACTCGGATATGGGCCAAAACTGGGGCTTCCCGATCTACGACTGGCCTGCGCTAGAGCGCGGGGGCTATGGCTTCTGGGCCGAGCGTCTCGCGGAAGCGGACAAGTATTATTCCTCCTATCGAATCGACCACGTGCTTGGATTCTTCCATATATGGGCGCTTTCGGAGCGCGAGAGCAGCGGGGCGATGGGGCGCTTTATCCCCGATGTGCCAGTGGCAGGAAGCGAGCTCGAAGCGCTCGGCTTCGATGCGGGCCGAATCCGCTGGTTGTCTCGCCCGCATTTGCCGACCTGGCGCCTTGTCCAAGCGGCGGGCGAATCCGCCGCGAAGGGAGCCGCGTCCGCGGCCCTCGAAAGGATAGGCGAAGAAGAGCTTTTCCTTTTCAAGGATTCGATCCGGGGCGAAAAGGATATCGAGTCCCTTCCGTCCATTTCGCCGGCGGCCCGCGATTGTCTCCTGGCCGCGTGGAGGGACAGGGCTCTCTTCGAGTTCGCGCCCGGATCCTTCGCCCATACTTGGAACTATCGTTCCGCGAGCTGCTGGCCCACTCTTTCGGACGAGGAGCGCGGAAAGCTCGAGTCGCTCTTCAGCGAGAAGAGGGCTCGAGCCGAGGATCTCTGGGCCGCGACGGGGAAGGCCCTCCTGGGCGCCATAGTGAAGTTCGTGCCGATGCTTCCCTGCGCCGAGGATTTGGGCTCCGTTCCAGATTGCGTGCCTAAGGTCCTCGAGGATCTCGGCATTCTCGGGCTCAGGGTGTTCCGTTGGGCGAGGCGTTGGAACGAGAGCGGGCAGCCCTATGTCCCGGTCGGGGAATATCCCGAGCCTTCGGTGGCTTGCCTCTCGGTCCACGACTCGTCTTCGATTCGCGAGTGGTGGGAGACCGAGGCGGATAGGGAGGAGACGTGGCGCTTCGCTTCGACTTTCCTCGGCAGGGATCTTGGCCCCTGTCCTTCGCGCCTGGATCCGGAGCATGCCGCGAGCCTGATGGAATTGATCGCGCGCTCCGCTTCTCGCTTCGCCGTCTACCCGATCCAGGACATCCTCGCCTTGAGCGAGAAACTCCGGCCGGCCGATCCGAAGAGCGAGCGGATCAATGTACCGGGCACGGTAGGCGTCGGCAATTGGTCGTATCGCGTGCCTCCGTCGATCGACGAGATCCTGGCCGAAAAAAAGCTGGCGGCGAAGGTTCGGGCTTTGGCGAAGGCGAGACGTTCTTCGGATAAGACGAGCAAAAAGCTGCCTTGATCCATCCAAAATAGCTTAGAATAGCAAGGAAGGGAGGCGGTATGTCGCGCAGCGTCCGTGCGGCGGGGATGATCATCGCAGGCCTCGGCGGTCTATCTCCCTTCTCGACCGAAAACGGAGCGGCCGAACTCTTCTCTTCCTGTTCCCGCGCGGGTATCAGGGCTTACCTCTTTCCGGGCTTCCTGCTCAAGGAGCCCGAGAGACTCCGCCGCCTCTCGGCGGCGGCGCGCGGGGCGGCGCGCGAGGCGGGCTTGGGTCCCGCCCTCGTCGCGATCGGCGGCCACGGGACGCCCGCCTTCGGCCTTCCGCCCTTCCCCTTGGCGCCGTCGCCTCTTGGCTTGGCTTCGTCCCGTTCCGTCCAGGCGGCGAGACGAGCCGGCTTTCTACTGGGTTCCCGCCTAGCCGCCTGCGACGTCGATCTCGTCCTGAGCCCCAGTCTGGATCTGGCGAGCGACCCCAAGGATATCGCCGGAGCGCTCGACGGCTTCGGAGAGGATGCCCGTCTCGCCGGCCTCCTCGGCGCCGCCTTCGCCCGAGGCCTGTCGCGGGCCGGGGTCGCGGCCTGTGTCGGACGCTTCCCTGGGCTCGGTTCGACCAGCCGTGATTCCTATGAGGGAATGGCTTTCGTATCGCTTCCCGTCGAGCGCCTCGAACGATGCGAGATGCGGCCCTTTGCCCGCGTCGTCGCCGCGGGGGCGGAGGCCGTTTTCGTCGGAAGGGTTCTCGTGCCCGCGCTCGAAAGCGAACGTATCCCCGCTTCCGCGAGCGCCCGCGTCATCGAGGGTCGGTTGAGGGAATCCCTTGGTTTTCGGGGCCTCGTGATCGGCGACGACGTCGGTCCGGGAGAGGATGTCGGTAGGGCGGCCGTTCTCGGAGCCCTCGCCGGTTGCGATCTTTGCCTGTTCTCCCGGCCTAGCGAGGCCCTGGTCGCCGCCGCCGCCCTCGAAAAAGCCGCGGCTACTGGAGAACTGCCGGCCGTCCGCGTCGAGACAGGCCGCAGGAGATTGGAATCGGTCTTGATGAAGCGCCCGAAATCCGTTCCTCGGAGAGGGCCCATCCCGAGGCGGCTCGTCGAAAGAGCGATGCGCGACATCGAGAGCGGCCTGAGCCTCCTTCGCGGTTCCCTCGCCCTCGATCCCGGCGCCATGGGCGATTACGCCGATTCCCTCGTCCTCGTCTTCGCGCCGGGGCGGGCCGCCCCCGAGGCCGGCCAAGCGGAACGAGTCCTGGCCGCCCTTCGCGCAGAGCTTCCGGGCGCGGAAATCCGCGAATTGCCGGCAGACCCCGGGCCTGGGGATACAGACGAGCTTCTGCGCCTGATAGGAACGGGCGCGTCTTTCTCCAATGCCGTCATTCTCACCTATGACGCGCATTTCCGTCCCGCGCAGGAGGGGCTGGCCAGGCTTGTGGGGGAGCTTATCCCCCGTTACCGGGTCATCGCCATGCGCGATCCCTACGACGCGGCCTTTTTCCCCAGCGCCCTCGGCCTCGGGGCGGCCTATGGCTTCTCGGAGGCTTGCGCCCGCGCGGTGGGTCGTCTTCTCTCGGGCAAATTCAAGGCGCGAGGGGGCCGTCCCGTCGAGGTTATCGGATTGGAAATCTAGCCTCGCCTAGATCGATCGTTGTATATTCTTATTTCCAAGGAGCACCCATGAGCATTGAGAGCATGCGTCCCCGCTTCGACGGGGACGACGACGAGCCCAAGGCCCCGCCTCCCCGAACGGAAGAGGCGCTCGCCGAGCGCTTCCTCAAGACGAGGACCGTCCTTCTCTCGGGCGAGATCGACAAGGAATCCAGCGAGCGCTTCATCAGACAGCTCCTCCTCCTCGAAAGCCTCGGAAGCGATCCGATAAGCGTGCTGATCGACTCCCCCGGCGGCGACGTCGACGCGGGCTACGCGATATTCGATATGATACGCTTCGTCTCCGCTCAGGTGCGGATCGTCGGCATGGGCCTGGTCGCGAGCGCCGCGGCCCTGGTCCTCCTCGCCGTCCCCAAGGAAAGAAGGCTCGGCCTGCCCAACTCGCATTATCTCATCCATCAACCGCTTTCGGGCATCCGGGGCGTCGCCACGGAGATCGAGATCCACGCGCGCGAGCTCGAAAAGACCAGGGAGCGGGTCAATCGCGTCATCGCCGAAGAGACGGGGCAATCGATAGAGCGCGTACGCAAGGATACCGATCGCGACTTCTGGATGAACGCCGAGGAAGCCATCGCCTATGGGCTGATCTCCCGTGTCGCGGCCGCCCGAGCGGACCTGGGCTCATGACCGAGGGGGAGGTCGAATCCGCCCTCAGTCTCGCCTTCGCTTCCCTGAACGATGCCGAAGCCAAAGGCCTCCCCGTCTACCGCGGCAAGGTGCGAGACGTCGTCGTCGGCGATCGGGCCCTCCTCCTCGTCGCGAGCGACCGGATTTCCGCCTTCGACCGCGTCCTCTCTACCGTCCCCTTCAAGGGCGAAGTGCTTTCCCGAGTATCCGCCTGGTGGTTCGAGCGCTGCCGGGATATCCTGCCCAACCATATCCTCCCCGGAGGCGATCCCTCCTCCCTTGGCGTCGGAAGGGTCAGCCTGGTCGCCAAGGTCGAGATGCTGCCGGTCGAGGTGGTCGTGCGCGGCTACCTCTCAGGTTCCGCATGGCGGGATTATCGCGCCGGAAAGAACGTTTCGGGCATCGAGCTGCCTCGGGGGCTCTCTCGCGACGAGCGCTTCCCCGTTCCCCTCGTTACGCCCACGACCAAGGAGGAGGGCAGTCATGACCGGCCCATCTCCGGCCGGGAGATCGTCGACTCGGGCCTAGTCGAGCCCGAGCTCTGGCTCGAAGCGGAGCGCGACGCCTTGGCCCTCTTTCGCCGAGGCCAGGAATTGGCCGCGCGCTCCGGTCTCATCCTCGCCGACACCAAGTACGAGTTCGGCGTCCGGGAGGGGAGGCTCGTGCTCGCCGACGAGCTTCATAGTCCCGATTCCAGCCGCTACTGGCGGGCTGAGAGCTACGAACGGCTTTTCCTGGCCGGCGAGGATCAGCGCGAGCTCGACAAGGAGCCTTTTCGCCGCTGGCTGGCCCAGCGGGGATATGCCGGAGAAGGCGCCCCGCCACCGATCCCGGATTCCGTACGCGTAGAGACGGCCCTGCGATACCTGCAGGCCTACGAGGCCATCACCGGCGAGGGCTTCGTGAGCATCGGCTCCGACCCTCAATCGGAATCCGACGCCATCGGGCGTATCGTAGCCGAGCGGCTTCTCTAGCTTCGCGCTTTGGCCGGGCGGTTTCGCGCCGCGCGCGAAACAGCAGGACAAGGCTGCAAGCCTTGTCCGAGGCCCCTCGGAGGTTCCATGCGCCTATCGTACGCGGTCCTGCTTTCCGCCCTCGGCCTTCTGTGCCTCTCCGCATCCCGCTGCTCCACATCTCTTTCCGCCTCCGGCGGCTCATCCGTCTCGATCGTCGCCTATAACGTGGAATCCCTTTTTGACGCTACGGACGATGGTCCCGAGTTTCCCGAATTCTCGGTGGCGAAGGGAAGATGGGACGATGCGCGATACAAGGTCCGCCTCGCGAACGCGGCCGCGGCCGTCCTGGCGGCCGCGGCCGCGTGGGGCGACCCGCCGGGGCCCGATGTCCTCTGTCTCGAGGAAGTCGAGAATGGCAGGGTACTGGAAGACCTTCGCACGGGCCCGCTTTCCTCGTCCCGCTATCGCTATGCCGCGATAGCCCCGGCCGAGGGCGGTCCCTTTTCGGTCTGCGCGCTGTCTCGCCTGCCCATACTCGCCTCCGCCTGCCACGGCGCTTCGACCTCCGCCGGGCGGGTCGGCCGAGACGTCCTCGAGCTGGACCTCGACGCCGGCGGCAGGCGCCTGGTGATACTCGTCTGCCATTGGAAGTCCAAGTCGGGCGGAGACGAGGAAACCGAGGCAAGTCGTCGCGAGGAAGCCGCTCTCGTACGCAGCCGGGTGGCGGCGAGGATGGCCGCCGACCCCGCCGTCGATCTCGTCGTCTGCGGCGATTTCAACGAAAGTCCCGACGAGTATCTCAGGGTGAATCGCCGCTACGAGACGGCCCTCATGCCCATCGAGGAGGCGAGCGCGCGCGTGGGGCCGGCGGCTCGCCTTCTCGTCGCGGCGGAGCCCGGCCGAGCTCTCCCCCTCGAGGGCGAGGTCGTCCTCTACAGCCCTTGGGAAGGGACGGGCGGCTTTAGCTATTCGTACCGAGGCAAGCGCGAGCGCCTCGACGGCTTCCTCCTGAGCCCGGGTCTCCTTGACTCGTCGGGACTCTCCTTCGCGAGCTTCGCTCCGGCCGGCGCCCTTTTCCTCTTCGACGCGAAGGGAGCGCCCTACGCCTGGTCGAGCTCGGGAGCCGCGGGTTATTCGGATCACCTGCCGATCCTCCTCAGGCTCGAATCGGATACCTGATTCCGAGCATCCCCGGACAAAGCCACTCGCCTGGCCGGCTCGCCCGGAATTCATGGCGGCGACTTGCCTCGACCGACTCTCGTCGCGAAACGACTAGACAGTGTCCACGCTAGTCACTATCGTATTCTTATCATCTGAGGCGCGGGAGGGCCCCGCGCCGAGGAGTCTCTAAAGCTGTTGCATCCGATCCAGAGGAAAGCCTGATGGAAAAGAGAATCGGCTTCATCGCCATCCTGGGCAAGCTCCCCGGCACCAGCCGAATCCGCTCTCGCCGCGTAAGGGGAGGAATGCGTTGACGACGGCTGACAGGACGACCGAGGAAGGCTTTCGCAAAGAAATTATCGCCTTCTATAAAGGCGCCGATACCGAGACCCTGGCTGCCCGGGCGAGCGAGCTTTGCGTGGAGCGGCACGGCCGGGGCGTTCTCCTCCGCGGCCTCATCGAGTACTCCAATCGCTGCTCCTGCGATTGCCTCTATTGCGGCATCCGCCGCTCGAGTCCCCATGTCTCGCGCTATCGGCTCGAGCCCGAGGAGATAGCGGCCATCGCGCGAAAAGGCTATCGCGCCGGGTTGCGGACCTTCGTGCTCCAGGGGGGCGAGGATCGCGAATTCGCCGAAGCCTCCCTGCCCCGCGCCGTGGAGCTCATCCGCGGCGACTGTCCGGATGCGGCCGTCACCCTGAGCTCGGGCATCCTGGGCAGGTCGGCATACGACCGCCTGCGGCGAGCCGGGGCCGACCGCTATCTCCTGCGCTTCGAGACCTCCGACCCTAAGCTCCATCGCTTCCTCCGCGGTGGCGTAAGCCTCGAGCGCAGGCTCGAGGCCCTCGGCGATCTCGCCGACTCGGGCTACCAAGTCGGATCGGGCTACATGGTTGGGCTGCCTGGCGAGACCGAGGAGACGCGCATCGCGAACGCCCTGCTCTGTCGGGAGCTCAAGCTCGACATGGTCGGCATCGGCCCCTTCATTCCCCACCCCGACACGCCCCTCGCGGGGAGCCCGCAGGAGCCCATCGAGCTCACGCTTCGCGCGGCCGCCCTCGTGCGTCTCCTTTTGCCCGACGCGCACATGCCCGCCACCACCGCGGCCGGGAGCCTCGATTCGGAGGGTAGGGAGAAGATGATCCTCGCCGGGGCCGACGTCCTCATGCCGAACATCACGCCGACGGCGGCGAAGCGCAACTATCTCCTGTATCCCGGCAAGATCTGCCTCGACGAGGAGGGCGAGACCTGCATCGGCTGCCTTTCCCTGAGGATGCGGTCCATCGGCCGCGAGCTGTCCTTCCTGCGGGGCGACGCGCCTCGGCTGGAGGCCGGGAGGACGGCCCTCGCGGCTGAAGGCGCCTATGCCTGATCGCCGAGCCTATTGGGGGCCGGAGACCGAAAAGGCCCTCGGCAATTTCGGCCGAGGCGTCACGCCCCGCTCTATCATCTCGGCTTACGCCCAGGTTAAGCTGGCGGCCCTGTCCGCGGTACAAGAGACCG
Source organism: uncultured Treponemataceae bacterium (assembly GCA_964396415.1). Classification (GTDB taxonomy): domain Bacteria; phylum Spirochaetota; class Spirochaetia; order Treponematales; family Rectinemataceae; genus UBA1306. The sequence goes on from CAYNFM010000053.1 coordinate 13,021, forward strand.
AGTCTCGCTTCGCTCCCGAGCTCTTCGCCTGCATCGAGGAGGCCTTGCGCGAGATCGCGTCCGGCGCCCTCGACGCATCCTTCCCCTTGCCTCTCAAGCAGGGCGGAGCCGGAACGAGCCTCAACATGAACTTGAACGAGGTCGCCGCCGCCAGGGCGGAGGAGCTTTTCCTCGAGCGCGGGGGCGGGAGCCTTCGCGTCGATCCCTTCGAGGATATGAACCGCTGCCAGTCCACCAACGACACCTTCCCGAGCGCGGTGACCATCGTCGCCTACGAGGCCGCATCCCGCTCCGAGGCCCTCGTCGCGAGGCTCCAGGACGCCCTCGCCGCCAGGGAGCGAGAGCTCGAGACCCTTCTCGCCGCGGGGCGGACGGAACTCCAGGATGCCCTGCCCATCCGCTTCGGACAGGTCTTCGGCGCCTGGGCCGGGGCCGTCGAGCGGGACCGCTGGCGCCTGTCCAAGCTGCGCGAGCGGCTCAGGACCGTCGCCCTCGGCGGGACGGCGATAGGGACCGGGTTTTCCGCGAATCCGGCCTACATGCACGCCGCCGAAAAGGCATTGCGTCGCATTACCCGCCTCCCTCTTTCGAGGAGTCAGAACCTCCCCGACGAGATCGCCCACGCCGACAAATACGCCGAGCTGGCCCAGGCCGCGGCCCTCTGCGCCGGGAACGCGCGCAAGATCGCGTCGGACCTCCTCCTCTACGGCTCCACGGCCTTCGGCGAGCTGAGGCATCCGGAGCTCCAGTACGGCTCGACGATCATGCCCGCCAAGGCCAATCCCGTCCTCCTCGAGGCGGCGAAGGGCTGCGCCATGGACGCCGAGCACGAGGCCGACAAGGTGAGTGCCTACGCTTTCGAGGGTCAGCTTCAGCTCAACGCGTGGCTGCCCTTCCTCGCCGCCGCCGTCGTGGCCTGCTTCGAGTCGCTCGAACGCTCCCTAGGGAGCCTCGTCGCGGTCGTCCCGTTGCTCAGGGCCGACGAGGATCGCATCGCCCGCAACCTCAGATCTTCGAACCTCCTCCTCAATCTCCTCGTGCCGAGGCTCGGCTACAATCGCGTCAAGGAGCTTTTCCGAGAGCTCGGCGGGCCGGAGGCCGGCGGACTCGAGCCGCGCGGCGCGGGGTACGCGGCGGCTCCCGAGGCGGTCGCCGCGGCCTATATCGACCTCGTCGCCGCGAAGAGCGGACTGCCGCGCGAGATAGTGGCCGAGACTTTCGAGCCGCTGAAGGCGACATCGCCCTCGAGGATCGGACAATGACGAGCACCCCCCGTTCCGAGCGCGTCGCGATTGCCCTCGTCGGCCTGCGCAACGCCGGCAAGTCCTCGCTCGCGAACCGGCTCCTGGACCGCGAGGCCTCGATAGTGTCCGAAGTCCCCGGAACTACCACCGATCCCGTCTCGCGGCCCATCGAGCTCGCCCGCCTCGGACCCGCCGTGCTCTGGGACACCGCCGGGATCGACGACACCGGCGGCCTGGGCGAGCTGCGGATCGCGCGCACGAAGGAAGTGGCACAGTCAGCGGACGCGATAGTCTTCGTTACGCGCGCGGACCTGCCGCCGAGCCCCGAGGAAGCCCGTGCCCTGGCCGAGTACCGCGGCGGCGCCAGGCCCCTCGTCGTGGCCGCCACCTTCGCGGACGCGGAGGCCGATCCGGGAAAGTCGTCTCTTCTCGCGGGCCTCGGCGCCGTCGCCGTGGACAATATCTCGGGCAGGGGAGCGAAGGAGCTGCGCGAGCGCCTCATCGCCCTCGCCGACAGGCTCGAGCCGGAATCCGGCCCCCTCGAGGGGCTCGTCGACGAGGGCGACCTCGTCGTCCTCGTAACGCCCATGGATCTGGGCGCGCCCAAGGGGCGGCTTATCCTGCCCCAGGTGGAAAGCATTCGCGACTTGCTGGACAAGGACTGCGCGGTCGTCACGGTCAAGGAGCGGGAGCTCGGGGAGTGGTACGGCCGCCTGCCCAGGCCGCGCCTGGTAGTCACGGACAGCCAGGCCTTCAGCAAGGTCGCCGCCGACATACCCGAGGACCAGAGTCTCACCTCCTTCTCGATACTCTTCGCGAGGAAGAAGGGCGACATAGGAGTCTACCTCGACGGGGTCGCCTCCCTGGAGTCCATGAAGTCAGGCGGCGCAGTCCTCATGCTCGAGGCCTGCTCCCATCATCGCCAGGCCGACGACCTCGGCACAGTGAAGATACCCCGCCTCTTCCGCCAGCTGGTCCCGGGAAAGCTCGAGTTCGAATACGCCCGCGAGCTCCCGGGGAGGGAGGAGCTCGCGCGCTTCTCGATGGTGGTCACCTGCGGCTCCTGCATGCGGACGAGGAGGGAGGTCCTGGTCCGCCTCGATCGCATCAAGGAAGCCGGCGTCGCGGTCGTGAACTACGGCATCTTCCTCGCCTGGGCCAACGGCCTCCTGCCGCGCGCGGTCGAGATGCTGCCCGAGTACAGGCTGCTCGCGCTGGCCGCGGCCGGAGGCCCGCGTTGAGCGAGGCGATCCGCCCGCTCCCGGCGAGGCGCCGAAGCCGGTGGACCTCGGCCGCGGTCGTCCTCGGCATCCTCGCTTTCTGGCAGGCCGCGTCCGGCGTGGGCTGGACGAACGCCTACCTCCTGCCCTCGCCGCTGCGCATCGCGCGCGCCCTCGACCTGGCGGCCGGGAACGGAGAGCTCCTCCGCCATGCCGCGGTCTCCGGCGCGCGCGTGGCCCTGGGCTTCTCCCTCGCCGTCGCCCTGGCCTTCCCGACGGCCGTCCTCGTCTCCTTCGCCCCCGGGCTCGGCTCGGCCCTCGATCCCCTGCTGACCTTCTTTCGGAATATCCCTCCCCTCGCCCTCGTGCCGGTCCTCATCCTGTGGTTCGGGATAGGCGAGGCGTCGAAGCTCGCCCTCATCGTCCTTTCGTCCTTCTTCCCGATCTTCATGGGAACGATCACCGGCCTCGGGAACGTCGATCCCCGCCTCATCGAGATGGGGAGGAGCGTGGGCTTCTCCCGTCGGCGGATCCTCCTGAGGATCATGATTCCCGAGAGCGTGCCGAGCGTGGCGAACGGATTGCGCCTGGGCCTGGGCTACAGCTGGCGCGCCCTCGTGGGGGCCGAGATGATAGCCGCGTCCTCCGGCCTCGGCTACTGGATCCTAGACGCCGAGGAGATGGCCAGGATCGACGTCGTCTTCGCGGGGATACTGACGATAGGCGCCCTCGGCATCCTCCTCGACCGGGCGGCCTTCGCGGCCTCGTCGCGCATCCTGCCCTGGGCCCACCTCGAGTCGCAATGGCACGCCTGAGCCTCGAGGGAGTCGCCAAGACCTTTCTCTCTGGCGGCCGCGAGATCAAGGCCGTCGACGGAGTCGACCTCGAGCTCGGGGAGGGCGAGGTCGCGACCATCGTGGGGCCGAGCGGCTCCGGCAAGACGACCCTCCTGCGCATAGCTGCCGGCCTGGAAGCTCCCGACTCGGGGCGAGCGGCGCTGCGAGGCGGCGGCGTCCTCGGTTTCGTATTCCAGGAGCCGCGCCTCCTGGGCTCTCTGACGGTAGAGGGAAACGTCGCCCTCGGCCTTGGATCGAGAAAGGCGGAGCGCGCGGGCGCCGGGCGGGTCCGCGAGATCATCGAGCTCCTCGGCCTTTCGGATTTCCGCTGCGCCTATCCCGCCCAGCTCTCGGGAGGGCTCGCCCAGCGGGTCGCCCTCGGGCGCGCCCTCGTCCGCGACCCCGACCTCCTCTTGATGGACGAGCCCTTCTCGGCCCTCGACGCCCCGCTCCGACGGCGGCTCCAGGACGAGCTCCTCGGGATACTCGCGACGCGCCGAACCAGCCTGGCCTTCGTGACCCACGATCTCGTCGAGGCTCTCTATATAGGCAACCGCGTAGTCGTCCTGCGCGGAGGCCGCGTTACGCGAGACGAGCCGATCGCCCTGGCTCGGCCCCGCGACCCGCGGAGTCGGGCCTTTATGGCATCCCTGGATTCCCTGGCGAGAGCGCTCGGCGGGGGCGCGCGAACGCGAAATCTCGGATCGGATCGCGAGATGGACCTCGAGGAGGACAGCGCATGAAGCGCATCGTTTGCCTGATCGTAGCGGCCGTCCTGGCCGTCGCCTCGTTCGCGGCCGGAGTCCCCGGCCCCGCCTTGCCGAAGGAGATCCGCGTCTCTTACGTGAAATCTCCCTTCAACCTGCCACTTATCATAGCTGTCAGGCGGGGGATGCTCGAGAAGGCCTTCGCGGCCAAGGGCGTGGCCGTGAGATTCTACGAGATCGACTCCGGAGCCAAGCAGGCCGAAGCCATGGCGGCGGGCTCGCTCGACATCGCGGCCGTCATCAACACGACATCGGTAATCCTCGCGGCCGCCGGCGGTAACGAGCTGGAGATCGTATCGGGATTCAGCCGTCCTATTGGCCTCTTCGCGATCGTCGTAAAGGATCCGGCCATACGGTCGATCGCCGATCTGAGAGGGAGGACGGTCGCGGGACCGAAGGGCACGGTCCTCCATCAGCTGCTCGCGGCAGCCCTCGTCCATAGCGGCCTCGCGATGAGCGACGTGGACTTCCTCCAGATGGACATCCCCGCCGCGAGGACGGCACTTCTCGCCGGGCAGGTGGACGCCGCCCTCCTGGCCGCGTCCAACGTCGTCTTCGCGAAGGCGGCGGGAGCCCGCGTCCTCGCGACGGCCGAGGGCTACCTCGAGCCTCAGCTCGTCGTGGCGGCTAGATCGGCCTTCGTGCGCGACTATCCCGAGCTCGTGGACCTCTACGTCTTGGTGCATCGGCAGGCCTTGGCTTGGATCGATGCGCACGCCGAGGAAGCCCTGGCCATCGGCGCGGCGGAAGAGGGCATTTCCGCGGGCGAGGCCGGGGAACTCTCCTCGGAAAGCCACTTCACCGCCGAGATCGGCCGACCCGAGCTCGAGGCCATGTACCAGGACGTAAAGTTCATGCTCGACGCGGGCATGCTCTCCGTCTCGGTGGACCCCAAGACGCTGCTGAGGCCCGGACTCCCGCGCTGAGGGGACCTAGAGCTTTCGCTCGCGCCTTGGCTTCCTCCGTCCCTTCGCAGTATGCTTGTTCGGTTATGGCCGAAGGCAAGCCCCTCATTGTCCAGAGCGATCTCACCCTCCTCCTCGACGTCCACGATCCCGGATTCGAGGAGGGAAGGGCGGCGATCGGGGCCTTCGCCGCGCTCGAGAAGAGCCCCGAGCATCTCCATACCTACCGCATGTCCGCCCTCTCTCTCTGGAACGCGTCGAGCGCGGGTCTGTCCCCCTCCGACGTGGAAGCCGTCCTCGCGCGCTATAGCCGCTATGAAGTCCCGCGGGATATTTCCTTCATCGTGCGCGATACCATGTCCCGCTTCGGCCGAATCGTGCTCAAGGAACTGCCCGCCTTCCCGAACCGGCTTCTCCTCGCCTGCGGCGACGCCGAAGTCCGAAGGGAGATCTCTTCCTCCAAGAAGCTTCAGAAATGGCTTGAGCCGGCCCTGGGGGGCTTCGAGATCCTTCTGACCGAGCGCGGCACGGTCAAGCGAGAGCTCTTCAAGCTCGGGTGGCCGGTCAAGGATGAGGCGCCCCTCGCGCCGGGCGATCCGCTCGCGATAAGGCTCCGCGACAGTCGGGCTTCAGGAGGGGACTTCGGCCTGCGTCCCTACCAGTCCGACGCCCTCGGCGCGTTCGTGGGCGGAGGCCTTCCGGGATCGGGCTATGGCGTCGTCGTGATGCCTTGCGGCGCGGGCAAGACCATCGTGGGGATGGCCGCCATGGCGGCCATCGGACGCAAGACCCTCATAGTGACGACCAACATAGCCGCGGTCCACCAGTGGATGGACGAGCTCGCGGACAAGACCGACCTCGCGCCCGACGCCATCGGCGAATATACCGGAGCCGAGAAGACGGTAAAGCCGGTGACGATCGCCACCTATCAGATCCTCACGTGGCGCCCGGATAAGAACGCGGACTTCCCTCATTTCGACCTTTTCCGGCGGGAGAAATGGGGGCTCATCATTTACGACGAAGTGCACCTGCTCCCTGCCCCGGTCTTTCGGGTGGTCGCCGAAATACAGGCCGTGCGCCGACTCGGGCTCACGGCCACCCTCGTCCGAGAGGACGGCCGCGAGGAAGACGTCTTCAGCCTCATCGGGCCGAAGCGCTACGACGTCCCCTGGAAGGATCTCGAGCGCCGGGGCTTCATCGCCGAGGCCTATTGCCGGGAAATCAGGGTTCCCCTCCCGGAGGAGGAGCATCTCCGCTATTCGGTCGCCGAGCCGCGGGACAAGCATCGAATGGCCGCGGAGAATACCGCGAAGTACGAGGCGGTCCGCGAGCTCGTGGAGAACCATCCCGACGAGCCCGTTCTGGTGATAGGCCAGTTCCTGGATCAGCTCGGGCGCCTCGCCGAGGAGCTCAAGGCCCCCCTCATCACCGGACGCACTCCCAATCCCGAGCGGGAACGCATCTACGCGGACTTCAAGGCCGGACGCGTCAGGGTGATCGTCGTTTCCAAGGTGGCCAATTTCGCGATAGACCTGCCCGACGCCTCAGTCGCCGTCCAGGTGTCGGGCTCCTTCGGCTCGCGCCAGGAAGAGGCGCAGCGCCTCGGGCGCATCCTGAGGCCCAAGGCGCGCAATTCCTACTTCTACTCGCTCGTCTCGCGCTATACGGTCGAGGAGGAATTCGCTGCCAACAGGCGAAAGTTCCTGATCGAGCAGGGCTACCGCTACCATATCGAGGCCTGGGAATGAGCGAGGGCGCCGTTCCCAAGCCCGATCCGAGCGATTGGTCGAACGCCCTCCTCACCTCGGGAACGGAGGCGCTGCTCGGAGCCGTCAGGAATTATATCGGCCCCGTAAAGACGCCCTATGACAAGCGCGATCTCGTCGGCCTCCTCGAGGCGTTCCTTCGCAGGGCCGAGACCCGCTCCTCGCTTTTCGCCCTTCTCGACTCCCTCGACGTCCGGATCCTCGGCACTTCCCTCCTCCTGGGTCCCGTACCCGAGCAGGCGCTGAGAGACATCTTCTCGGGCGAACTGCCCCTCTTCGAACTGGGCGTAAAGATCTCCAATCTCCTGGATCGGCTTTTGCTCTTCCGTTATCAGGTCGGCGGGAAGAGGCTGATCGCGGTGAATCCCCTCCTCGAGGATGAGCTTCGCGCCCGGGCGCTCGATCCCGCGACTTTTTTCGGCCAATACGGGGATTCGGCCCGGGACGGCGCGAAGGCGAGTCCCGACGCCGTCGACGCGAAGGCGGTCGTCGGGTTCTTTTCCTTCCTTTTTCATTCGCCCCTGTCCATCCGAAAAGGCGGCGGCCTCACGAAGCGGGCGACCGATCGCGCCGCGTCCCTCTTTCCGGAGCTTTCAGCCGCGGGAGGCGACCGCCTGGGGGCCCTCGCGCGGGCGCTGTCGGCGGTCGGGGTCCTGCCCGTCGTTCAGGACGAGGAGCGCTGCCCCGATCGTCTGCTTTTCTCGCGCCTCCTGTCGGAATGGTCCGAGGAATTGCCTTGGTACCTCGCCGCCGGCATCGCAATCGAGGGAAGTTCGGAAGGAGAGGCGGCGCGTCTCGGCGAGATAGGTCGGCGGGCGGGCGCGGCATCGCTTTCGGTCGTACTGGCGAGCGCCTTCGAGAGCCTGCCGGAGGGGCTCGCCTTGCCCAAGCCGGTCCTGGCCCGTTGGCTGAGGATCGTCGCCAGGCGCGCTCGCTTCGCGATGGACCCGGCGGCCGCGCTCGAGCCCCTCGAGGAGCTAGGCGTCCTGGCGGCCCAAGGCGAAGGGCTGGTCCCGCGCCGGCGGCCGGCCCCCGCGGCCGGAACGGGGGCGAGCCTCGTGGTGGAAGGAGCCCACGGCCTCCACCTGATGCCCGAGGCGAGCCTAGAGGACAGGCTCTTCGTCGGCTGCGTATCCCGTCCTCTTTCGATGGGGGTCGTGTGGAGCTTCGAGGTAGAGCGCGACACGGTGCGGCGGGCCTTCTCGTCCGGCCTTTCGGCCGCGGAGATCAGGTCGCGCTTCGAGTCCCTCTCCGGCGGGGCCCTGCCCCAGAGCTTCGCCTTCTCCCTTTCCGAGTGGGAGGAGGAATACCGCTCCCTTCGGCTGTATCGGGGCTTTACGCTCGTCGCCGACGAGCGGCTGAGGTCGGTGATCGAGCGCTCGACGGCCCTCGGGAAGATGACCGCGGAGCGGTTGGCGCCCGGCGTCTATTTCCTCTCCGCGGCGACGGGCGAGGAGGCTATCGCCGCGCTGGCCTCCGCCGGGCTGGAGGCGCCGCCCTCGATGCGGTCCGAGCCCCCGAGAAGGGACTCGGAACGGACCGACGACGACTATGGCCTTTTCGCGAGCCCGCCGGCGGCGGCGCGCGGAAGGATCGACGCGTTGCGCGATCTGGTAGCCTCGGGCTGGCTCCCGCTGCGCTTCGGCCCGGCTCCCCTCCCGAATCCGGAGCCAAGGCTGTCGGAGCTGCGCGCGACGCTGGCCTCGTCGGGCAGGTCCGACGGGGAGCGCCGCGAGCTCGCGGACCGGATCGAGCGCAGGCTCGTCCTCACCGAGAGGCAGATCGCCCATGCCGATCCCCGCCCCGAGCGCCTGGAGGCGGGCGGCCTCGATTACCTCGGCAAGGTCCGCGTGGTCGAGATGGCCCTCCGGACTTCGGGCGACCGGCTGGAGGTGCTCTATAGGCTGCCCGGCGCCGAGCCCGTACGGGCTCTCCTCAGGCCGATCAGGCTCGACAAGAACGAGAAGGGACTCGTCCTCGAGGCGGAAGACCTCGGAACGGGCGGTCCCGCCCGCGTACCCCTCGGCGCCGTCAGCACGGTGCGGAGGGTGCGCGCATCCTTATTCGGAGAAGATCAATGAAGAATCAAGTACAGCAGGAACGCCTCGGCCACCAGGAACAGCTCAAGCTAGCGGTGCTCGTCGACGCGGACAACACCCAAGCCTCCATCCTGGAGGGCCTCCTCGCCGAGATCGCCAAGTATGGCGTCGCGAGCGTCAAGCGCATCTACGGCGATTGGACGAGCACCAATCTGCGCAGCTGGAAGGACAAGCTCCTCGAGTTCGCAATACAGCCCGTACAGCAATTCTCGTACACTACAGGGAAGAACTCCACCGACAGCGCGATGATCATCGACGCGATGGACCTCCTGTACACCGAGAACCTCGACGGCTTCTGCATCGTCTCGAGCGATTCCGACTTTACGAGGATAGCCATGCGACTACGCGAGGACGGCAAGATGGTCCTCGGCTTCGGCCAGCGCAAGACGCCCAAGCCCTTCGTCGCCGCCTGCGACAAGTTCATCTACACCGAGATCCTGCGCGAGCCCGAGGAGGACCGCGAGGCGCGGGGAGACCGCGAGGCTCCGCCCAAGGCGACCGCCGACATCAAGCTCGATCGGAAGGCCGCCAACTTCATGAGGGCGGCCGTCGAGGACGCGGCCGACGAGTTCGGCTACGCCTACCTCGGCGCGGTCGGCACCTACATCATGAACCGCCAGCCCGAGTTCGATCCGCGCAACTACGGGTACCGAAAGCTCGGCGACCTCATCAAGGCCTCCGGCCTCTTCGACATAGACGAGCGCGCGAGCCCTACCGATCAGGGCAAGCAGATCTACATAAAGACGAAGGGCAAAGGCCGCTAGCCGGCCGGGCGCGGCGGGATGACCGTGAACGCCGCCGTCAGGCTGGCGGCCCCCTCTGACCTCGAGGCGATCGTGGCGCTCAGGATGGCATTCGAGCGCGCGACGCGCGATTCGGGCTCCCTCGACGAGGCCGAGCGCCGGGCCGAGATCGCCTCGCTCCTCGGCCCCGACTTGAGGGCCGGCCGGCTCCTCTGCTGGATGGCCGAGATAGGAGGGCGCGCCGTGGCGCAAGCCGCCCTGCGGATCCTCGGGCGCGGCGAGGGCGAGCTCCTCAACGTCTATACGGAACCCGACTGCCGGGGCCGGGGTCTCGGCTCGTCCCTGGTCGCCGCAGCCGTCGGCGAGGCCCGCGCCCTCGGCCTCTCCCGACTCAGTCTGCAGCCGACGGAAGACTCGCGGCGCATTTACGAGCGCGCGGGCTTTCGGGAGGCGGGGAGAGGCATGGTCATGGATTTATAGCCCGAAAACCCTGGCCCTGTTCTCCCTTCCTATCCGCGCCAGCTCCTCGGCCATCGGCGCGCCGGGCTCGGCCTTGCGCTTGACCTCGATCGCGAACTGATTCATCGAGAAATGGTTGAAGGCCCAGACGCACGCGCGCTCTCCCTGGGTCGCCTTCGCGATGCCGCGGCCCAGCTCGTCGCGATAGATTTCGAAGAGGCCGCCCTTCCGGAGTTCGCCGAGGCCGGAGATCCAGAGAACGGGCCACTCGGCCCCGATCGCCGCGCTTGCGCGGAGGCCGCGATGGAGCCGCCAGGCTAGATCGGCCATCGCGGCCTGACTTTCGGCGAGGAGGCTCTCGAGGCGCAGGCGGCCCGGGCCCGCGCTTCTCGCGAGCATCCCGAGCTCGGCCGTCTTGGCCGTATGGACGGGGGTCTTGTTGAGGATGAGGACCTCGCGCCTGAAGTCGATGCCGAGCTCCCTGCGGAACCAGGATTCGGCGAGCTTTCCCGACTGTCCCACGAGATAGCGATTATTCGCGCGGAGCTGCTCCTTCTTCCCCGGATTGTCGGCGACGAGGACCACCTTTATTTCGGCCTCGGGCTTCACCTCGTCCAAAGCGCGGTTGTAGACGATCGGCGTCTCGATGCGATAGTCTCCGTAGCCCTTCCCGACTCGGAGCCTCTCCTGGACCTCGCGGAGGTAGGGATTGTCCTCGCTCCAGCGATGGACGAGTCCGCGAAATTCCTCCCTGACCGCCTCGAACGCGCCATAGGCCTCGCTGTCCATGCCGACAAGGATGCCGGGAGCCGGGCTCGAGCGCAAGGGGCGGACTGCTCCGGACACGTGCTACAATGAGGATAGGGGCGAATATGAAGCGATCGCGCGCCGTCTTCCTCGTCGTCGGCCTCGGCCTGCTCTTGACGGTCCAGGGGGTCTCCACTTCCTTGCTACTGATCCCCGACGGCGCGAGGATCCAGTGGCCCGAGCCCGAGTCGCGGCATGGGCTCGATTTCACCGCGAGCGGAGACGCCTGGGCGTCTCCGGGGCCCTGGGCCATATCCTCCCTGCAGGTCGAGGCGAGACCGAGCGGGTCGCCCGAGGCAACGCCGCTCGGCTTCCCGGCCGAGCGTCCCGTCATCGTCTACGGCCGCCGGAGCCCCTATGCCCTGCCGACCTGGACCGCGCGCGTCGCACTGCCCGCCGCCGGAGATTGGACTCTCCGGGTCGCCGCGAGGACCACGGACGGGCGGCGCATCGAGTCGGCGGGACGCAGGCTCCTCGCTTCCTCGGCCCTGGCCGGCGTGGAAGATTCGGGCTTCTCGTCGTGGTCGGCGCCTCACCTTTTCGCCATCGGAGCCGTCATCCTCGGCGCTTTCGCCGTCGCGTACTTCGCCCGCCGGGGAGGAGCATCGTGGCTCGACGCGGCAGCCCCGTATATCGCCTTCGCCATGTGGGCCAACGAACTCGCCTATCAGAGCTACTGGATGATCGTCGGCGGGTGGTCGCACTCGGTCTCCCTCATGCTCCAGATGTGCGGCCTCTCGATAGTCTTCATTCCCGTCTGCCTGTTCATGCGCGATAGTCCGCGACGCCGCCATCTCGCCGACGTCCTGTATTTCTGGGGGCTCGGCGGCGCCGCCCAGGCCATCCTGACGCCGGACATCGGGGCCTCGGGCTTTCCCTCCTACCGCTACTTCTCTTTCTTCCTGTCGCACGGCCTCATCATCATCGCCGTCATCGCCCTCGTTTCCTCGGGCTCGGTGAAAATCGGCCTGCGATCCCTAGCGCGATGCGTCCTGATATCGAATGTCGTCATCGTTCCCGTATACCTCGTCGATCGTCTCCTGGCCCTCGTTCCGCCCTACGCCCCGGGCAATTATTTCGCCCTCGGATATCCCCCGCCCACCGGATCGCCGATCGACTTCCTGGTCAAGATATTCGGACCCTCCCCTCGCTATTTCGCTGGGCTCGAGATAATGGGGGTCCTCGTCTTTACGCTATTATGGCTACCCTGGGGCCTTTCGGCGAAGAGCCGAAAGAAACTCGTCGCATAACATCTCGGCTATAATTCGATTTCCCATGATCGCGGTCGAGAGGGAAAAGAAGAAACGGCACTTGGCCAAGTTGCTGCTCGTATTTCCCCGACTCGGCGAATGGAATCGACCAAGTCGGGCAACCGTCGTCGGCAAGATGGGCGAGCATCATGGCCAAATTACGCAAACGGCTTGACCAGTTTCGCCGTAACACTTGTCTCGTACGTGGATTTCCGACTATTCTCCACCCCATGTCCGACGAATCGCAGGGCCGCATGATGCGCGAAGGGGGGAAGCTCTCCCTCCTCACGATGGCCTCTCGCATTCTCGGCCTTCTGCGCGAGATGACCAGGGCGGCTTTCATGGGTACCGGCTGGCTCGCCGATGCCTTCGCCGTGGCCTTTACGCTACCGAACTTCCTGCGGCGGCTTTTCGCCGAGGGCTCGATGACGGCAGCCTTCATCCCTACCTTTTCCGGCTACCTGGCTAATGGCGACGACGAGGAAACGAAGGAGTTCCTATCGGCGACATTTACGATCCTCGTCTTCCTGGTCGGCATCGTCGTGGCCCTCGGCATCGCCTTGGCCCCTTGGATAGTCCTCGTCTTTTCCTCAGGCCACCACGACGAGATGGCCCTCCTCACCCAGATCATGTTTCCCTTCCTCGCCC
>CAYNFM010000054.1:0-3931 GCA_964396415.1 uncultured Treponemataceae bacterium
ACGCCACTACTGTGGCGAACGCCACTACTGTGGCGAAGGTCGGGAATGAGTCGAGGCCGGGTTCCCTCGATATGATACTCCTTCTCGACAAGTCGCTCTCAATGGCGCCTTTTTTCGGGAAAGTCAAGGAATACGCTGCCGGCGAGGTCCTCGGCCCCATACTCATCCCCGGCGACCGCCTCGTCGTCGAGCTGGTCTATGGAAGGGTTCAGCGCCTGACCTCGGTCACGATCGGCTCGGAGGAAGACAAGGCCCAGGCTATCCGCGCCATCCGGGAGGTCAAGGCCGACGGCCATTATACCGATCTGGGCGCGGCCCTCGACGCCGCCAAGAGGGACTTGGACGAGCTCGGCCAACCCGATAGGCCCAAATACGTCCTCCTCCTGACCGACGAGCGGCAGGAGCCGCCCGCGGGCAGCCCCTACCAGACGAAGGATTACAAACTCGAGCACCCGGCCTTACGATATATAAAGCGGGTCGATCTGGGTAAATTCCGGGCAATCACCGTAGGCCTCCAGGTGGAAGCCCTCGTCGAGAAGAACGCGCCTGCGGTCATGGAGCTTCTTACGAACCCGCCCGATAGGGATGCCGGTGGGCAAATCACGGCTAGAGTTCCCTCGGCTTCGAACGCGATGGCTCGGAAGGCAGGATCGACCCCGTCGGAGCGAGTAGTCCCTTCCTGGCTACTGATAGGCGCAGCCTCTCTATTGGTCATCGCGCTTGCAGGATTTGTCGCGGTTCTATTACTATCTAGGAGAAAAGAAAAAGCAAAGGCTTCATTACAAAAGTAGAAGAAGGATTTAGGCTACTATTGTCTTTCGTAGTTTGCGCTTTCCCCTGTTTATATGAAAAATGAGGAACTATTCGCGGCTTAGAGAAAGAATTGACCGAAAGGTGGGATGTCGATGACCGTCAACGCCATGGCGGAGCAGCTGAAGACTCGCGACAAGTTCGTCATCGTATCCCACGATGGGCCCGACCCGGACGGATTGGGAGCCGCCTACGCCCTATCGCTCGCCTTGGCGACTCTGGGGAAGAGCGCAGTCGCGGCAGTCCCGTATCGAATCCCGGCGAAGTTCCGCTTCATCGATCGCCGGGGTCTCTTCGTCTCCCTGGCGGAGGAAGGCAGTCTGCCCTTTCCCGCGGCCGAGACGACGCCGATAATCGTCGATACACACGATATGGGCTACCTGGGCGAGAGAACGGCCGAGTTCCTATCCCTAGCCAGGCGTCCCCTCATCATCGACCACCATGAGCTCAAGATCGAGCCGGGCGACTTCGAGCTCATCGATCCGAGCGCCTCCTCCAGCTCCGAGCTGGTTTACCTGATAGCGAGGCGCCTTGGCGTCGAGATTCCCATCGACGCGGCGGAAGCGGTGTTCGCGGGAGTGGTCTACGATACCGGCTCCTTTTCCTACCCCAAGACGAGTGCGCGGACATTCGCCTGCGCCCTCGAACTCGTCGAGCTGGGCGTAAGGCCTTACGAAGTGCACAATCGCATGTACGAATCGTCTTCCGACGGCGTGCTCATCCTCCAAAAGGAAGTCATTGCGAGCCTCGAGCTCGAGCTGGGAGGACGCGTAGCCCTGCAATCGCTCAGCAGGGAGGATCTCGCCGCGTCGGGCGCCTCGTACGAGGACGCCGAGGATCTCGTCAACATCCCCCTACAGGACAAAAGGGTAGAAGTATCGGTGCTTTTCAAGGAAAACCCCGAGGGGAAGCTTCGCTGCTCGCTCAGGTCCAAGGGCGGCGTGAACGTGGCGCGCATCGCCCAGGCCTTCGGCGGCGGCGGTCACAAGACGGCTGCGGGCTTCACCTGCCTCTCTCCCCTTGCGCAGGCCAAGGACGACGTGCTAAAAAGCGTCTCCCGTTCGATATCGGGGCGAGAGTAAGCCGCGCGGCGCAGATGAAACGAATCGTTCATGCAGTATTCCTCTTCGTAAGCGCCCTGGCGCTCGCGCTCTCCGTCTACTTCCTCGTCCAAGGCCGCACGGGCGCGGCCGCGGCCGCGAGGCCGGTCGCGACCCGTCAGGTCCAGCCCGAGTCCGAGGCCCAATCGAGCCCCGAGGGAATCGCGGAGGCCGACGGCGGCGCGCCGATCAACCACATACCCGCCCTTCCCGACGAAGTGATACTCAACGTGACCATTTTCAACGCCGACCAGGAGGAGAACGAGGAGCAGGTCCTGACGGTCCGCAAGACGGGCGTGCCGGACGGGAGGCTGTCGATAGTAGTCGCCGAGTACGTGGCCGCGAAGAAGGCCTGGGTGCGGGCATGGGAGGGCGACACCTTGAGCACCAAGCTGACTACTTTCTCGATCCAGGCGAGGGACCTCCTCGGCGATCACGCCCAAGAGCTGGTCTGCATGGGGATGAACGACGCGGGCGAGCAGACCATAACGATCTTCCGCCCTTCCCCGAGCCGTCTCGACTTCGCGGAGATACTTTCCCTGGCCTCGGACTCCATCGTCATCGGGGAAGCCGATCGGGGCGAGGCCTACCAGCTCGGGCAGACGAGCGGGGACAGCTGGCCCGTCTACGCCTTCAGCGCCGACAAGGACTCGACCAACGTCCTCGACCAGATAAAGGACAAGTACGTCTGGACCCCGCGGGCGGAGCAGTACCTGAAGGCGGGCAGCGAGCGGATACCCGGCGCCCAAGTAGAGCGCGACATCGTGTCCAAAGTGCTAACCGGCTCGGAGAAGGATTTCGAGACCTTCCTCCAGGGCGTTTGGTACGAGGCTGACAAGGCTCCCTTCGATCCGGGCACCAGGCTCCTCGTCTTCGACAAGGCGGCGGGAACGATAGCGTTCTACAAGACCGAGGCGCAGGAGCTGTACGATTGGACGGAGTCCCATTCGACGCGCTACGGTCTCTACGTGCGCTGCCAGAACGAATCCATCGGCGACCTCGTGAGGCTCATGGACATCGAGCTCACGGGCACCGATACGGTCTCGGTGCGCGTCTTCGAGGACTTGCAGATGAAGGTGGACCCCGAGGACCTCTGGGACGGCAGCTACCGCAAGATGCCCCGGATCACGAGGGAGGCCGCGGAAGGCGCGGGTTCCGGGCTTTCCAAGCCTTCGATCAGGCTCGAGGGCCCCTATCGCTCCGATTCCGGCCTCGAGATCAGCTTCGCCGAGCCGCGCTACAGCCTCAAGACCCCCGACGGGTCCGGAGAATCCGGCGGCTTCGAGTTGTTCTCCCTGCGGAACGACAACGTCCTCGAGCTCGTAGCCATCAAGAAGGACGGCCTCCCCGCCGGGAGGAAGACCTACAAGGCCAGCTACAGCGAGGCGCCCAGCGGCAAGGACCTCGTTCGCCGCCTGGTCCTCTCGCCGGCGAGATCGTCGATCGGCGGCCTCGAGCTTCTCCGGGAAGACGATATCGTGCTCGAGCAGAGGGTGAAAGGCTAGGGCTGCTCCCCGCCTTCAGTCGATGATATAGGACTCGTAGCCGGCGTTCTTGAGCGCCTGTATGGTCTTCACGATATCCTTGCCTCCATCCACGGCTACGATCCAGCGCTCTTCCGCGTCCTTGCCAGGGCCTTGCGCGTGCATCCGGGATTCGACCGCGGCGGAAAAGCCCTTGGAGGCGAGCTCGTTCATTAGAGTCCGCGCATCGACCTCGACCGAAAAGTAGCCCACCTGGAGCCGCTTGCGATGGTCGCTCGGCTCCGCTGACGAATTCGGCCCCTGGCCGGGGAGCGCCGACCGAGCGGCGGCGGCCGCTTGAGTGGGCGCAATAGGGGCGGCAGCGGCCACGGTCTGCAAGCCGCCGAGGTACCAGTGCGGCAGCGGAGGCACCGATGCGGCGCCCGAAGCGATAAGGGCCTCGGGGCTGCCGGGAAACTCGGCGGCGAGGTTCGCGGCGGCCTCGGCTTTTTCATCGACCGTCGCGGGTTTTCCCTCGGTCGACGACTTGTCGTTGGT
>CAYNFM010000054.1:4031-25725 GCA_964396415.1 uncultured Treponemataceae bacterium
GAAAAGCGCCTCGCGCTTCCGCTCGGGAGGCGCGCTCCGAGCCACGGCCGAGGCGGCCGATCGGGCCTCGGCCCCGCGTCCCTGTAGCGCCAGGGCCCAGGCTCCGACCAGGCGCGAGGCCGCGGAAAGATCGGCGTCCTTGGTCTCCAGCGCGATCCTGGAGGAGAGATCGAGGGCCCTCTCGGAATCGCCTGCGGCCAGGTCGCAACGCGCGGCCCGGAGCAGAAGGCTCGTCCCGTCGGGCAGAGCCTCCGCGCCGGCTCCCACCCCCGTCTTGTCCGCGAGGGGAGCCGCTTCGAGGTAATGGGAGGCCGCCTCGTCGAAGAGACCGAGCAGGAGGGCGAGGTCGCCCGCCTTCACGAGGAAGGATGGGAGGTAATCGCCTCCCCCCGATCTCAGGACCCCGGAGGAGGCGAGGCTCTGATCGATCAGCGAGAGCGCTTCCGAAGGGGAAAGCGTCGCGGACAGGGAATCGAGGGTCGCCGCGTATTCGGAGGGCGACTGGAGCTTGGCCAGCCTATCGCGGGCAGCCTGGGTATCGGCGGCCGCGACGGGAGGCGGGGGCGACGCGGCCGGGCCGGTCTCCGCGGCCGAGGGAAAGGAGCGGAGGGCGAGGGCTATGAAGAGGGCCGCGCGCGCGGCGCCAGCCGCGATGGGCCTCGAGGCGGGATTCATACCGCGAGCTCCTCGGCCTTGAAGGTATTTCCCGTCAGACTCGTCAGGCGCACTCGGGCGAAGCTGCCGATCCGCGTAGGGGGAGCTGGAAATACGACCATCTCGTCCCGTTGCGTCCGAGCCAGGACCTCGAGCTTCCGGCGTCTCGATACGCCTTCGATGAGGACCTCCTCGACCGCGCCCAACCTGGATTCCATGACGGATTTCGTCAGTTCCTTCTGGAGCTCGATGACGCGCGACAGACGCCGCCGCTTCGTCGCCTCCCCGATCCTGTCGGGCATCGCCGCGGCCGGCGTGCCTTCGCGGGGGTTGAAGTGGTACATGTAGGAATAGGAGAAGCGCAGCTCCCGCATGAGGTCGAGGGTCAGCTCGAGGTCGGCCTCGGTTTCGCCCGGAAAGCCTACGAGGATGTCCGTAGATAGGGAGAGGTCCGGAATCGCCGCCCTCATCCGCCCGGCGAGGGCGATATAGGAGGCGCGCGTGTAGCGGCGATTCATCGCCTTCAGCACGGAGTCGGAACCCGATTGGGCGCAGAGGTGGACGTGCCGGCAAAATAGCGGATCTTCCGCCAGCGCCCGTACGACCTCGTCCGAGAGATCCTTGGGATGGCTCGTGAGGAAGCGGACCCAGCGGATTCCGCCCTTTCCCCTGCCCCGGATGGAGGCGGAGACGAGGCGGAGAAGGGAGGGGAAATCGAGCCTCTCGCCGTCCGCGCCCTCCCCTCCGGATTCGGGTTTCCAGCGGTAGGAGTTCACGTTCTGCCCGAGGAGGGTGATCTCCCTGACGCCCGAATCCTCGAGCTCGGCGATCTCCGACAGTATCGAGCTCGGCCTACGCGAGATCTCGCGTCCCCGGATGTAGGGCACGATGCAGTAGGCGCAGAAATTGTCGCATCCGTGCATGATGGGGACGAAGGAGCGGAAGGAGCCCGGCTCGTAGTACGAGCGCGCGAACACGAAGGCCGGGCTCTCCTCAACGGCCAGGCCCGATCTTCCCTGCTCCACGGCGTCGAGGACGAGGCCGAAGGCCTGTTTCTGGAAAGTGCCGACGACGTAGTCGACGGCCGGCTGCCTAAGCTTTACGGCCCTCTTCATCCTCTCGGCCATGCATCCCGTGACGACGAGGGCCAGGGGCTTGGCCGGCGCGGCCGATGGTTCGGCCGCGCGCCGGCGCTTGATCGCCGCATAGAGATCGATGCGGCCCCAGGCTCGGTTCTCGGCGGTGGCCCGGACCGAGCAGGTGTTGATCAGGACCAGGTCCGCCTCATCCGCCTCGGAGGTCGGCAGCCACCCGCGCTCGCGGAAGATGAGCTCCAGGGCGGCGGATTCCGCCTTGTTCATCTGGCAGCCGTAAGTCTCGAGGAGATACTTCATCTGAGCATGCATGCGTTCATCAAGCGCGGTCGCGAAGTCCCCTTATGAATCTGTATATATTGTAGGCGCCGTAGGCGAGAAGGGCGAAACCGCCCGCGCCCAGGAGGAAATGAGTGGGGCCTCGCAGGAGGATAGCCCCCAGGCCGAGCGCGCCCGCAGCCATCATGATCCCCCCGGAGGTCCTGTCGGTCTTGGACCTGCCGAGCACTCCGGTAACGCCGAGGACGACGAGGCCTCCGGCTATGACCCAGCCGACGACCGGGATGCTGAGAAGCCCGTTCACGACGAACAGGCCGATGCCTCCGATGGCCGACATTACGCCCTTGGTGCCTCGATTGCGCAAGTCGCCGGAATCCACGGGATAATTGCTCATGTTCCTTCCTCCGCTCGCCGCCGCGCGCTCGGCCAAAGCTCCCCGAAGGGCGAGATAAGGCTCGATGCGTTTCGGGCGCGATATCGTGCCAATAATACGGAATTCCGCGCCGCGGGTAAAGCTCCGGCCCGCTAGACCTCGAACTCCACGATGGTCCCTCCCTCCGAGCGGAAGGCCAATCGCCCGTCCACCTGATCGGCCAGGGCGCGCATCACGGTGAATCCCAGCCCCTCCGCCGAGCCGGAGGCGGGCAAGCCCACGCCCTCGTCTTCGATAACGATGCGGGCGATCCCGCCGGGCAGGGGCTCGAGGCTGAGCCTCGCCTTCCTGGGCCCCTGCCAGCCCCTGGGATAGGCATGCTTGGCGATATTCGTCATGGCTTCGTTGACGAGGAGCCCGCAGGGGATGGCGGTGTCGAGATCCATCCGGACTTCCTGCAGACGGAGCTCAAGGCTGATCGGCTCCGCGGACATGGAATAGGCGGTCTCCCTCGCGATGGCCTCCATGTAGGTCGCGAAGTCGAGGCCCGAGAAGTCGCGGGTGGCATAGACGATCTCGTGGACGCTCGCCATGGACCGCACCCTGCCCGAGGCGTCGGAGAGGATGCCTCGAACGGCGTCGCCCTCGGGACCCCTGGGAAGGTAGGATAACTGGAGGGCGAGGAGGCTCGCGACGAGCTGGAGGTTGTTCTTGACCCGATGATGGACTTCCTTGAGGAGGACGGCGTTCTCGTCCAGCGAGCGCTCGATCCTCGCCTCCTGGGCCTTGCGCTGGGTGATGTCCTCGACCAATCCGAGGACCAGATCGCGCCCGGCCTCGCCCTGCCCGCGCAGGGCGGAGGCGTTGAGCCGAACCCAGATCTCGATCCCGTCCTTCCGGACGTAGCGTTTCTCGATCTGGAAGGATTCCCTCGCTCCCGCGATCATCTCCAGATGAAGATCCCAATGAGCGTCCCTGTCGTCGGGAAAGGTCACGTCGAGGAAGTCCATGTCGAGGAGCTCGCCCTCGCCGTATCCGAGCATGGAGACGAGCGCGCGATTGACCATGATGAAGCGTCCCGACGGTTCGATGAGCGCCATCCCGACGGCCGCGCCCTCGAATACCTTTCGAAAGCGCTCTTCGCTCTCCATGAGCCGGGACTCGGTCCTTTTCCGCGCGGAGAGGTTGCGCACGATGGCCCACATCCCCTTCGGGCTCCCTCCGGCGTCGCGGAAAAGGCAGGTCCTGAGCTCCACCGGGAACACGAGGCCGTCCTTGCTGCGATACTCCTTCTCGTAGACCTCGGAATACCCGCGGACGAGGACCTGCTCGCGGATGATCCTCGCCTCGAGCTCGTGCCAGGCCGCGGGAGTGATATCGTTGTAATTCAACCGGGATATCTCCCCCCGATCGTAGCCGAGCATGGCGCGGAAGGCCTCGTTGCTCTCGATGATCGTCCCCGACATGTCCACGACGGCGAAGCCGTCCATCAGACTCTTGAAGACGTCGGAATAGGACAGTCCCTCGAGGATGGAATCCGAGGATCTGCCGCGATTCGAGGGAGACGGCGCCTTCCTCATGTCGGGACCGGTCATCGGAACATAGTATAACCTATCCGGGCCGCGAAAGCCCCTCCCTCCGCTAATGCCTGAAGCAGCACTCTGCCAAAGGTGCCTAATGCCTAAAGCACCTTTGGCCGGTGAATTTCATCGCGGCGCCGTACTCGTTGCAGGCCTCGATGGACTCGAAATCCCGCAGCGCGCCGCCCGGCTGGACTACGGCGGTCACGCCTTCGCGAAGGCCGACTTCGATCCCGTCCCGGAAGGGGAAGAAGGCGTCGGAGACCATGACTGAGCCCCGGAGGCCCGCGCGGGACAGGGCGACTTCCTCGCGCACGGCCGCCTTGGTCTCGTCGTCGTCGGATTCGTTCCAGCCTTTGCCGGTCCGCTCCCAGAGCAGGCGGTCCTCGAGCTTGCGGTAGGCTTTGTCGCGGGCGATCTCGGCGACCCCGACGCGATCCTGCTCGCCCGTGCCCACTCCGACCGTGACGCCGTCTTTCACGTAGATGACCGAATTGCTCGTTATACCCGTCTCGACGCTCCAGCCGAAGAGCATGTCCTCCCATTCGGAATCGGTGGGCTCGCGCCTCACGGCGTATTCCCGGCCCTCTCGCGCGCAGGCGGCGGGGAGGAAATCCTCGCGCGAGGCGATGCGGGACACGAAGGAAGTCTGCGCGATCAAGGCCCCGTCCAGCATGGCCTTGAAGTCGAGCACGGACTTGAGGGCCCAGGATTCGAGCCTCTCCATGGCCGGGATCCGCATGATGCGCAGGTTCTTGCGCGAGGCGAGGAGCTCGAGGGCCCCGGCCGCGTAGTCGGGGGCCGCGACCACCTCGCAGTAGGACGACGAGATCTCGCGCGCCGTCTCGAGGTCGAGCATCCGATTGAGCACGACCGAGCCTCCGTAGGCGGCCACGCGGTCCGCGAGGTAGGCCTTGCGATAGGCTTCGGCGCTCGTCGAGCCGTAGGCGAGGCCGGAGGGATTGTTGTGCTTCATGATGGCGCAGGCGGGCCTGTCCGAGAGATAGCGCAGTATCGCCAGGGCCGAGTCCACGTCGGTCAGGTTGGTCTTCCCGGGATGCTTGCCGAACTGGAGGAGCTCCGCGGCCGAGACGAGCCCCTCCCCCGGCTCGAGGAGGAGGGCGCCGCCGAGGGCGAGGTTGCCGCCGACCGGCTTGTAGAGCGCCGCGGCCTGGTCGGGATTCTCGCCGTAACGCAGGCCCTTGGCGACGCCGTCGACCGCGTAGAGGACCTTGTCGTAGACGAGGCTCGTCCGCTTTCCGTCCGCGGCGGTGAAGGCGATCTCCATCCGCGGGGGAAAGGGATCGTCGATGATGGTCTTGTAGGCGTCAGATAGCTTCCTGGCCGCCATGCTCACTCCAACCCGTAGGCTTTCGCGACGAGGGCGGCCTCGAGGCCGCCCAAGCGCGCGGAGACGGCCGCGTCGAAGCGGGAGACGAGGCCGAAGGCCTCGGCGGCGAGTTTCCTGCGCGTTTCGAGGCGGGTTCGGCCCCCCGTCTCCCGCAGCTCGGCGAGCAAGCCGCCGTACTGCGCGGGGGCGGAGACCGAGGCGACGCGGAGGTAGTTCTTCGCGGCCGCCCGGATCATCGAGGGTCCCCCGACGTCGATGCGCTGGCGCAGATCCTCGGGCGAGGCATCCGGATCGGCCGCCGTCTCGGGAAAGGGGTAGAGATTGGCGATCACCATGTCGAAGGCGACGGCGCCGGCCCGCTCGAGGTCGGCGGAATGGGCCGGGTCTCCGGTCTCGGCGAGGAGGCCGAGATAGATCTTCCAGTCGAGCGTCTTCACGAGGCCGCCCTTCATCTCGGGCTGTCCCGTGTAGTCGCTCACCCTGAACAGGGAAACGCCGAGGCCGGCCTTGTCCTCGAGGACTGCGGCCAACGCCTCGTAGGTACCGCCCGTGGAATAGAAGGCGACACCCGGACAAGTGCCGGAAATGCCCCGGATGAGGTCGGCGAGGCCCGTCTTGTCGTAGGTCGACGCCAATATGCGGCGCAGGGGCACCAGGTCATCCGCGCGCTTTACTGAATTGAACGCCATCACTCCCCCTTAAGGAATAGAGATAATGAGATAGCCTCATTTCCATGGACTTCCCATCATTCCCCTTCGGCCTTCGACGTGACGAAGGCGTAGGCCGAATGGTTATGGATGCTCTCGAAGTTCTCGGCCTCCACGGAGTAGCTCGGGAACTTGCCGAGGGCGGCCACCTTGCAGTAGACCTCGCGGACAATGTCCTCGACGAAGCGCGGGTTGTCGTAGGCCTTCTCCGTAATGTACTTCTCGTCCTCCCGCTTGAGCAGGGTATAGAGCCCGCTCGAGGCCGAATCCTCGACCAGGGCGACGAGATCCTCTATCCAGAAGAAGGGCCCGAGGGCGACGGTCAGGGTGACGATGCCCCGCTGGTTATGGGCCCCGTAGTCCGAGATGGCCTTGGAGCAGGGACAGACGGTCTGCACGGGCACGGAGACGGAGACATCGTACTCGCTGCCCCCCTCCCACACCTTGCCCATATAGGCGCAGTCGTAGGACATCATCGCGGCCTGCCCCGAGACCGGGGCCTTCTTCTCGATGAAATACGGAAAGCGGAGGTCGGCGTAGGCCCTCCGCGCATCGAGGCTCGTCCGAATCTCCTCGAGCATGGAGAGGAAGCGGGGCATGGTCAGGTCGCTCCGATAGCTCTCGAACACTTCGATGAAGCGGCTCATGTGGGTGCCTTTGAATTCATGGGGCAGGTCCGCGAAGAGATTGACGGTGGCGGTAGTATGCTGCTTGCCGCGGCTGCGATCGAGGAGGGTTATGGGATAGCGCGCGCCCTTGACGCCGACCTTTTGGATCGGGACGCGGCGATCGTCCTTCATCGCTTGGATGTCCACCATGCTAGCGCCCTGCGTTCGCCGTCGCGACGTTCGCCGTTCCGGCGCTCGCAAGTTCGGCGGCGGCGACGGCGTTGGCGAGCAACATCGTCACCGTCATGGGGCCCACTCCGCCGGGCACGGGGGTGATCCAGCCGGCGACTTCGGAGGCAGTCTCGTAGTCCACGTCGCCGGCCAGGCGATAGCCGCGCCTCGCGCCGGGATCCTCGACCCTCGTCATGCCTACGTCGATGACGCAGGCGCCGGGCTTGACCATGTCGCCCTTGATGAGCCCGGGCGATCCCGCGCAGGCGACGAGAATATCGGCCTCGCGGCAACGATCGGCGAGGTCCTTGGTGCCGGTATGGCAGAGAGTGGCCGTGGCGTTGACAGAGCGCCGCGCGAGAAGGTTCATGAGCGGCCTGCCGACGAGATTGGAGCGTCCGACCACCACGACGCCGGCGCCCCGCGTCTCGACTCCGTTGCGCCTCAGCAGCTCGAGGACCCCAGCGGGCGTGCAGGGCAGATAGCAAGGCTCTTCGAGCACGAGGCGTCCGACATTCACCGAGGTGAGGCCATCCATGTCCTTGTCGGGGCTTATGGACTCGATCACCCTTCGCGCGTTCAGGTGCCCGGGAAGGGGAATCTGCACGAGGATGCCGTGGACGCTCGGATCGTCGTCGTACTCGCGGATCAGGTCGATGAGATCGGACTCCTTCGTGTCGGAAGGGAGATGCCTGCCCAGGCTCGCGATGCCCAGCTCGCGGCAGGATCTCTCCTTTCCCGTCACGTAGGAGATGGAGGCGGGATCCTCTCCTACGAGAATCACCGCCAGACCGGGTACGAGGCCGCGCGCGGCGAGCGCGGCGATCCTGGAGGCCAACTCGCCTCGAATCTCCTCGGCCGCCTTCCTGCCGTCAATGATGCGAGCAGCCATATGACCCCCTATGCTACCTTGAATTACGGGTGACTATACATTCTTGCGACCTCGGATGGCAACGCGCCGACTTGCCCCGAAGGACGATCCTTCGATAGAATCGCCGAGATGAAAGCGCCCTCGCCCGACATCCTCCGCTCGTCCGCGATCTATCAGATATTCGCGCGCAACTATACCGAAGCCGGGACCTTGCAGGCGGCGGCGGCCCGTCTGTCCGAGCCTGCCTCCCTCGGCTTCGACTTCGTCTATCTTACCCCCGTCCATCCCATAGGCTTCGAGCGGCGAAAGGGCAGTTTGGGGAGTCCTTACGCCATAGCGGATTACCGCTCGGTCGACCCCATGCTCGGCGGGGAGGAAGGCCTGCGCGCCTTCATCGACGAGGCCCATCGCCTGGGCATGGGCGTCATCATGGACATAGTCTACAACCACAGCTCCCCCGACGCAGTCCTCGTCGGAGAGCATCCCGAGTGGTATCGGAAGGGCCCGGACGGGAGGCCATCGTCCCGGATAGCCGATTGGTCCGATGTCGCCGATCTCGACTACTCGAAGCGGGAGCTCTGGGATTATCAGATCGAGACCCTCGAGCTTTGGGCGCGCTTCGGGGCCGACGGCTTCCGATGCGACGTGGCCAGTCTCGTGCCGGTGGAGTTCTGGGTCGAGGCGAGACGACGCCTCGATGCCGCGAAGCCCCTGCTCTGGCTGGCCGAGAGCGTACATAAGGAATTCGTAGTCGAGTGCAGGCGCCGCGGTCTCTACGCAGCCTCGGATACAGAGCTCCACTCGGCCTTCGATATCACGTACGATTACGATGGCCGCGAGGAACTGGAGGCGGCCTGGAAAGGCGAACGCAGCCTCGGCTATTACCTCAAGCATCTCGAGACTCAGGAAGCCCTCTATCCCCCCGACGCGGTCAAGCTTCGCTTCCTCGAGAATCACGACCAGGAGCGGGCGGCCGCGCGTTTCGGCAGAGGGGATAGACTCCGCAACTGGACGCTCTTCTCGATGCTCCTGCCGGGAAGCTATCTCGCCTACATGGGCCAGGAAGATGCGATTGCCCGGCGCATCGGGCTTTTCGACCGCGAGCCCATGCGCGAAATGGAAGGCGATTCCGCTTTCCGGAGCTTCTTTGCCGAAGCCCTGGCCCTTTCCAAGCGCATAAAGGCCGAGGCTCCACTATTCGATGCCCGCCTCCTGACGGAGGGCGTCGTACTCGTCGAGCGATACGGGGGCGGCGCGCGCTATTCCGCGATACTGAACCTGGATGGTCGTTCCGGCGCCCTTTCCCTTCCACGCGGCCTCAGGCTCGAGGGCGAAACTTTGATGGGAAAGGCTCCGAAAACCGGCGATGGCTCTATCGTCCTGGCGCGCGATGCGCTCGTGCTGGCCGTCCGGCATTAAGCGAAGAGGGCGAAATAGTCCGCATAGGCGCGAGCCCCCTGCTCGAGGCGCTCGGGCGGGAGGATGAGGCCGACGGTAAAGCAGGCTTCCTTTTCCATATCGAAGAAATAGCCGGGATGGCTCCAGACTCCCTTTTCGCGAAGAAGACCGAGGGCGAGCTCCTCTTCGGGAAGGAAGCGGGGCGATTCCACGATCGCGGTCCAACCGCCTTCGCAACGCAGCACTCTGTGCGGGGAATTCGGGCCTTCGAGGATTCCGCGAAGATCGGCGAGATTGGCGGCGAGTCGTTCGCGGCAGGGCCGGGCGAACCCCTCCGCCCCGGCCAATAAATCCGGCAAGGCGTTCATTATCGGGGTCCCGGCCGAGAGATAGCTGTCGGCTATGATCTCGAGCCTGCCGCGGGCCTCGGCAAGCTCGGGCTCCGGACCGGAGGCGGCGATCCAACCCAGCTTCGCCTGGGGCATGCCGAGTCTTTTGGAAAGACCGTCGAGGACGAAGGTGAGGACTCGATCCTCTCCCATAAAAGAAGCCGTATCGGCCGCCTCGCCTTCGGCGGCGATCTCCACCGGAAATCCGTAAAAGACCTCATCCGCGATGATCGCGCAACCCCGGCTCCGACAGATGTCGATGAGGGCTTCTCGCTCCTGTCGTCGGACATAGGAGCCGGTCGGATTGTTGGGATTGATTATGACGATAGCCTTGGCCCTTCCACCCTCCACGGCCTTTCGGACAGAGTCGATATCGATGCTCCAACCCCGCGGATGAGCATAGTCGAGACGGTAGGGCCTTGCCTCGACGGCTTCTAGACCGGCCAGGTAGTCGAAGAGGGGGTATCCCGGCTTGGGTACCAGAACGGCCTCTCCGGGGTCGCACAGAAGCTTGAAAAGCCAGCCGTAGGCCTCGGAGGTCGAGGCGCAAAGGAAGAGATCTTCGATTCCGGGCGAAGGCGGCCCGAATCGGGCGGCATAGTCCCCGGCGAGGGCCTCCCTCGCCCGTCGCGAGCCTTTCGGATCCGGCTCGTAGCTCGCGTTGGCGGAATCGGATAGGCGATCGAGCCTTGATGGGGGAAAACCGACCCGGGTCGGATTGCTCTCCGAGAAGTCAAGGACGGGAAGACCTCGGCTTTGTCTCCACAAGCGCAGGGCGGCGAGGAAATTATCCGGGACCGGCCAGCTCAGCCTCGACGCAAAGCGCAGTTTCACGAGGGAACTATAGTTGCCTCGTGAGTGAGACACAAGAATAATTAAAATGAATGAATATTCGTTAAAACACCCCCCAAGGTATTGACCGATTGACGCCCTTCTATTATTAATTGATCATTCAGTTATTTTAGGAGTCCGGCATGGCAAGGACCCGAGATGCAGGCATGGAAGACAGGATTCTCGACTCGGCCTTCGCGGTCTTCGGCGAGCGCGGCTACCAGACTACGACTTTGAAGGAGATTGCCCAGGGAGCAGGCATCTCGACGGGCTCGGTGTATACTTACTTCCCCGATAAGGAATCCCTGTTCATTGCGGCCGTGAACCGCGGATGGGCCATATTTATAGAAGAACTCGAAGCCATAAGCCGGGGTCGGCTCCATCGCGACGAAAGGGTCGCCGTCTTCCTCGACAGGAGCTTCTCGACACTGAGCGCGGCTCTCCCCCTCATCAAAGGAATGCTTTTCGAGGCGAGCAAACAGAATCTCGTAAAGCCCAATGTCGATCGCCTCTGCCTGGCGATAGGGGAGCTTCTGAAGCCGGACGAAGACAGTCCCCTCCGCGAAGCCTGGGAAAGCGGCGCAACCCAGCGCGTCCTCCTGACTCGGATACTGATTCTCGGGGTGCTCAGCTCGGCCGCCCTCGTTCCTACTGCCTCCCCAGCTACTGCTATCGAGGGGCTCAAAGAGGCGATTCGCGCCTTGATGACGGCGACCGGAGTGTTCATCGGAGACGGAGGAAAACCTTCCTCGACCGGCGGGGCCGCGACATGATTTCGTCTCCATCGAGGAGCTGGACCGCCCGATGCGCCTTCTTCCTCCTCCTCATAGTCTCGGCCCTGGCTGCGCGGGCCGAGGGGGCGGCGACCGAAGGCTCCCTTCCCCTCGATATCGGCCGAGCCGAGGAGCTCGCCGGCAAGAGCGCGGACGAGGTCCTGGCCAGGGACGCGGCCGCGGAGGCCGCGCTGCGGGCCGTGGACGAGGCCCGCGCCAGCTTCTTCCCGAAATTGAGCGCCAGCGTATCCGGGGCATATCTTCCGGAGCCGCCGACCGGAGTGAAGGTCCCGGCGGGCTCTCTGGGGATTATTCCTGTTTATAATCCGACGACGCAACGTTATTCATCGATACAATTGCCGCCCACGGATCTCGACGTCGGGGGCTACACCGAAAATAGCTTTTTCAAGGGCAGCCTCGCCTTCTCCCAGCCTCTGGTAGCCTGGGGCAAGATCAAGGCCGCGGTCGACCTGGCGGCCCTGGAGGCCAAGGCCGCCGACATCGGGAGGAGGAGCGTGAGCCTCGACGCGAGGCGATCCGCCAATCGCGCCTATTACTCAGCCCTCCTCTCGAGGGAAAGCCTCGCCGTCCTAACCGAACTGCGCGCCCTCGCCGAGTCGATCCTCGAGGATCGCCGATCGGCCAAGGATGAAGGCTTCGCGACCCAGGAGCAGGTCCTCTCGTCCGCGGCAGACCTCGCGTCGATGGACGCGAGGCTGGTCCAAGCCCGCGAGGGCGAGGCCAGCGCCCTCGAGTCGCTCGGCCTCCTGACAGGCCTCGATCCCTCGTCCCTGGTCCTCGTCTCTCCCTTCAGGGCAAATCTGCCTTCGCTTGCCGAGGGTCCCCTGAAGGACGAGGCCCTCGCCTCCTCGACCGATATCGCCCTCGCGAGGACCAGGCTCAGCCAGGCGAAGCGGAAACTCGATCTGGAGCGCGGTTCCTCCCTCTTCCTTCCCGATTTAGCCCTATTCGCGAACCTCGACGTCTCGGGTCAGGACCTACCCTACTCGAGCCCGTCCTGGTGGTCGAATACCTGGAGCTGGGACTTGAGCATAGGGGTAGCGACGACGGTGGACCTCTTCGACGGAGGGGCGGCCGCGGCCCGGAAGCGCGAGGCCTCGGCGAGCCTCGAGGCGGCGAGGATCGGCGAGGGCGCCGCCGAGAAAGCGGCCCGCCTCGAGGCCCGCCGCGCGATAGAGACGGCCCGAGAGGCCGAAGCCTCTCTCCGGGAAAAGGAGGCGAAGGCGAGCTGGGCCGCTGAGGCCCTACGCAACGCGCGCGCCAAGGCCGCCGACCAGAGCGTCTCGAGGGCGGAGCTCGACGCCCAGGCGATCGTCGAGGCCACGGCCAGGCTCGAGCTCCTCGATGCGCGCTACGCGCTGGAGGAATCGATAGCCGACCTCGAGCGGATCGAGGGGAAGGACATCCGGTGAGCCTGACCGAGCTGGCCGTCAAGCGGCCGACCGCGCTGGTCGCGATCTTCGCCCTCCTCATCGGCCTCGGCCTGATGGGCTACTTCAATCTCGGGGCCGACCTCTTCCCTTCCACGGATACGCCCTTCGTCGGCGTCCATTCCCTCTATCCGGGGGCAGGTTCAAAGGAGATCGAGAAAGACCTCGTAAAGCCGATGGAGGACGCGGTTTCCGGCCTCCCCGGCATCAAGACGATCCGCTCGACCTCGGGCGACGGCTACGGCATGACGGTCATGCAGTTCACCATGGACACCGACCCCGAAACGGCCGTGACGGACGTCCAGAAGGCCATCGACGCCATCGTCGACCAGCTTCCCGCCGATTCCACCCGGCCCATCGTGCGCAAGTACGATCTCGGGGCGCGTCCCATCCTGGTGCTCAGCCTCGGCGCGGCCGGCAAGACCGCCTCCGGAAATTGCACCTCCGGCTATGCCGCCGCCGGCTCGGCCGGCGCAATCCCCTACGAGGAGCTCCGCGCCCGAGCCGAATCCATCCAGAAGGCCATAGAGAACGTGAACGGCGTAGGCCAGGTCAGCCTCCTCGGCGCTCCCCTGCGCGAAGTCAGGATCGACCTCGACAGGACCGCGCTGGACTCCTACGGCATCTCCCTGCAGACCCTCATCGGCGTCCTCAAGGCGAGCAACCTCGACATGCCCGCCGGCGTCCTTCGCCAGGACGGCGTAATGCGGACCCTGCGCCTCGTGGGCGAATTCTCCTCCTTGGGCGAGATAGGCGATTTCCTCGTTCCCCTGCCCAGGGGCGGCTCGGTTCCGCTCCGCGAGCTCGCCGCCGTCGAGATGGGCTATCCGGACGACTCGGGATCCGTTCGGATGGACGGCGACGGAGCCATCGGCCTGGTGGTCGTGAAGGCGAGCGACGCCAACGTGGTCTCGGTCACCGACAGGATCAAGAAGGTCCTGGCCGCCCAGGCCGCGGACCTCCCGCCCGGCATGACCCTGTCCATAGCCTCCGACCAGACCACCTTCATCAAATCTTCCCTCTCGGAGACGATGCGCGACCTCCTGGCCGGAATCGCGGTCACGGCCCTCGTCCTCTTCCTCTTTCTCCGGGAATGGCGCTCCTCCCTCATCGTCCTCGTGGCCATCCCAGCCTCGCTGATCTCTACCTTCTTCATGATGTACATCCTCAAGTTCACGCTGAACATCGTGTCGACGATGGCTCTCGCGCTCTGCATCGGCATACTCGTCGACGATTCCATCGTCGTCCTCGAGAACATAGACCGCCACCTGAGACTGGGCCAGGACCCCCAGCGCGCCGCGATCGAGGGACGGCGCGAGATCGCCATGGCCGCGATCGCGATAACCCTCTGCGACGTCGTGGTCTTCGCCCCGGTAGCCTTCCTCTCCGATCTCGTCGGCCAGTTCTTCAGGCAGTTCGGCCTCACCGTAGTCTTCGCGACCCTCTTTTCCCTCTTCGTCTCCTTCACGCTGACGCCGGCCCTGGCCTCGAGGCTCCTCGGCAAGGGCAGGAAGGGCGCCGAGGCTGTCGAGGAGGCCGGAGAGAGCCGCGGCGCGTCCTTCTTCGACCGGCGAGTGAAGGTCGTCTATCGGGCGGCGCTCGGCTGGGCCCTGGATCACCGCTGGGCGGTGATAGTCCTGGTCGCCGTCCTCTTCGCCGGGAGCCTCTCCCTCCTGCCCCTCGGCGTCGTCGCGACGGAATTCATGCCGCCCTTCGACCAGGGCAAGATCCTGGTGGATATCGCCCTGGACGGAGGCGCCGACCTGCCCAGGACGGACGCGGCGGTCGCCGCCGTCGAGGCCCACCTCCTCGCCATGCCCGAGACGCGGGACGTCTTCAGCCAGATCGGGACGAGCGCCGGGGACAACTACGCCTCGCTCACGGTCAGGCTGAAGGACAAGCGCGACCGAAGGAAGGGCCAGTCCCAGGTGGCTCGCGAGCTTCGGGCCTGGGGCGCGGGCCTCCCCGGGGTCGAATTCTCGGCGACCGAGCAGTCGATAATCGAGCAGACCTCGGCCGAGGGGAACAAGACTCTGATAATCAACGTCGCCGGGCCGGACCGTACCGTACTGGCCGAGCTCGCTAACGAGGTAGAGTCGATCGTCAAGGCCACGCCGGGAGCGGTGGACGTCGACGATTCGATGCGCTCCAGGAGGACCGAGTTCTCGGTGAGGCTCGATCGCGTCGCCCTGAGCCGCTACGGGATCCTCGTGAGCGACGCGGCCCTGGCGCTGCGCACCGCCCTCGCGGGAACCAAGGTGGGAATACTGAGGAGCACGGGCGACGATTCCGACATCATCCTCCGATTCCAGCCGGACCAGGTCAGGTCGCCCTCCGACGTCGGATCCATACGCATCGCGAATCCCGCCGGCATGCAGCTATCCATAGCCCAGGTCGCGACCATAGGGAGGGAGGACGCGCCGAGCCAGCTCACGAGGGAGGATCGGACCAACGTCGCGACGATCCAGGCGAATCTCCAGGGCAGGGCCCTGGGAGCGGTGACGGCGGACATCCGCCGCGCCCTCAGGGGAAGGCCCGCCCCCAAGGGTTACTCCTTCGACTTCAAGGGCGATACATCCTTGATGTCGGATTCCTTCGGCTCTCTCTCGTGGGCCTTGACCGCCTCCCTGATCCTGGTCTACCTGGTGCTCCTCGTCCTTTACGATTCCTTCCTGACACCCGTGATCCGCATGCTCTCCCTGCCGGCGGGGATAATCGGTGGGCTGGCCGCCCTGGCGTTGACGGGGAAGGCCATCAATATAATCACCTTCATCGGGATCATCATGCTCGACGGCCTCGCCTCCAAGAACGGTACCCTTCTCATAGACTATACGAACACGTTGATGAAGCGCGGGCTCGGATTGCGCGAGGCCCTCGTCGAAGCGGGCTCGACGAGGCTCAGGCCCATCGTCATGACCTCGATGACGATGATGGTCGGCATGCTGCCGCTCGCCCTCTCGGCCGGATCCAGCTCCGAGATCAAGTCCGGCATGGCTATTCTGCTCATAGGAGGCCTCGTGACCTCGACGATAATCTCCCCGATACTCCTCCCCGTCGCCTATACCCTCATAGACGAGGCGCGCGGGGGGTCGCGCGGAAAGCCGCCCAGGGCGGGCAGGCCTTCGGCCGAGGGCGAAGCTTGCCCGCGGGAGCTCCGCGCTCGCGCGCCGGAGACCCTGTCATGAAGCCCCCGGTTCCGGCGATCTTCGCGGCGGCGGTCCTGGCCTTCGCCTTCCCGTCCTGCGTCAGGCGAGCCGAGACGGCGGCGCTGCCGCCGCGTCTCGTATCGGCGGCTCCCGTCGCGCGAAAGGATTTCGCCCTCTCGGCTGAATACGCGGCGAGCCTCGCGCCCGAGCGGGAAGTCGACATCACGCCGAAGGTCGGCGGGAGGGTATCGGCCGTCCTCGTCGAGGTAGGCGCGGCCGTCGCCGAGGGCCAGCCTCTATGCGAGCTCGAGGCTTCGGACTACGAAGCGGAGTACAGGCAGGCGAGCGCCGCCCTCGAAAGCGCCGATGCCTCCCTGACGAGGACGAGCGACTCGGGCCTCGAGCAGCAGAAGATCCAGGCCAAGTCCGCCGCCGACCAGGCCCGAATCGCCTACGACGACGCGAAAGACGCTTACGACCGCACCAAGCGCCTCTATGACGGCGGCTCGATACCGCGCCAGCAATTCGACGACGCGGAGGCACGCTTCGAGGCCTCGGGCGTCCAGCGCGATGCCGCCGACAGCGCCCTCGCCCTCATCGAGGACAAGGCGGGTTCGCAGGAAGACGAGATAGCGGCCGGACAGGTCGGCCAAGCGAAGGCCCAGGTCGACCTGGCGAGGAGCCGACTCGACGCGACGGTGATCCGTTCCCCCATAGCGGGACGGATCTCGTACCGGAACGTCGAGGCGGGAGAGTTCGTCGGTACGTCGACCCTCGTCTTCGTCGTCATAGACGAGCGAAGGGTGGTCGCGGAGGCGGGGCTTTCCGAGCGCGTCGTGGGAGGAATCAAGAAGGGCATGGCCATGGAGATCGTCGTGCCCGCGATCGAGACGGGCGCCCCCGGCTCGGGACGGCTCTCCGGCAGGGTGGACTCGGTGAGTCCGGCGGCCGACCCTCGGACCATGCTCTACTCGGTGAGGCTCCTCGTTCCCAACGCCGACGGCCGGCTTCGCGGCGGCATGCTCGCGCGCCTCCAGGTCCCCATGGAGACGAGGCGCGGCGCCCTCCTCGTGCCGGAGCGCGCGACCTTCTCCGAGAACGGCCTCGATTACGTGCTGGTCGCGGTTCCTTGGTCCGCGGAAGGCGCCGGCCTCGCGGGTAAGTCCCCCGAGGGCAGGGCCGCGAAGCGCCGCGTGACCCTCGGCGAGAGCGACGGCTCGGAGGTCGAGGTCCTCGACGGCGTGGCCCAGGGCGAGCTCGTCATTACCGCGGGACAGGAGTTCCTGGGCGACGGAGATCGAATAGCCATCGCGAGATGAGGGCGATCCTCAAGGGGCGCCATCGCCCCGGCGCGCCGACTTCCTGTCCTGGTACGAGAGGATGGCCTTCCTGATGCGGACGGACTTGGGCGTCACCTCGACCATCTCGTCGTCCCGGATGAATTGGATGGCCCGCTCCAGGGTCATGGCCTGGATCGGCGTCAGCGTGAGGGCTTCGTCCTTGAGCACCGACCGCATATTCGAAAGCTTCTTGGGCTTGGCGGGATTGACGTTGAGGTCGCTGTCGAGGTTGTGCTCGCCGACGACCATGCCCTCGTAGACCGGGTCGCCCGGGACGACGAAGAGCCTGCCGCGGGGCTCGAGGTGATAGAGGCCGTAGGTCACCGCCTCGCCGCTGCGGTCGGAGACGAGGGATCCGGTAAAGCGGTCGATGAAATCCCCCCGGTGCTCCTCGTAGCCGGATAGGTAGGAATTGAGTATTCCCG
The DNA here is from genome assembly GCA_964396415.1 of uncultured Treponemataceae bacterium. Lineage (GTDB taxonomy): Bacteria > Spirochaetota > Spirochaetia > Treponematales > Rectinemataceae > UBA1306. The sequence goes on from CAYNFM010000054.1 coordinate 21,533, forward strand.
TCCCCTTGGTATCCGTGAGGAAAATGTCTCGATAGCCGATGAGGGAACGGGTCGGAACCGAGAATTCCATCCTGACCCGTCCGCCTCCATGCGCCAGGTAGGCGAGCATGCGGCCCTTCCTGGACGAGAGCCGCTCCGTGACGATGCCCGCGAAGTCCTCTCCGCAGTCGACGGACAGGTTCTCGATCGGCTCGAGCCTCTTCCCGCCCTCTACCCGGAAGATCACCTCGGGCCTGCCCACGCAGAGCTCGAAGCCCTCGCGGCGGAGCGTCTCGATGAGGATTACGAGCTGGAACTCCCCGCGGCCCTTGACGCGGTAACAGCCGGCAATACCCGATTCCTCGACCTGTATGGAGACGTTCTTGAGGGTCTCCCTGCGGAGCCTCTCCAGCAGCCGGCTCGTCGTGACCTGAGTGCCTTCGCGGCCCGACATCGGGGAGGTATTGACGGCGAAGCGCATGGATATCGTCGGCTCGTCGACGACGATGCGCTTGAGCGGCTTCGGGCTATCCCGCGTGCAGATCGTGTCCCCTATATGGACGTCGTCTATTCCCGCGAGGACGACGATGTCCCCCGGCTCCGCGCCCGAGGTCTCTACGAGCCTCGGGCCGGCGTAAGCCTGGAGCTTGGACACGCTCAGCGGCCGCATCGCCCCGTCCTCTCCGATGCAGACGAGGTCGTCCTTCGATCGGACGGAGCCGTTGACCACTTTCCCGATAGCCTGGCGGCCGAAGTAATCGGAATAGGAGAGATCCGAGACCAGCATCTGGAAAGGCTCGGCCTCGGTATATGAAGGCGCCGGGATCCGCGAGATTATCGTGTCGAACAGCAGATCGAGGTTCGAGGCCGGCTGGGCGAGGCCGGCCTGGGCGATGCCCGACCTGCCGATCGCGTAGACCAGAGGGAATTCAAGCTGCTCCTCGGTCGCCCCGAGGTCGATGAAAAGGTCGATGATCTCGCTCAGGACCGCGTCGGGCCGAGCGTCGGGCCGGTCGATCTTGTTGATCGCGACGATGATGGACAGGCCGCCTTCGAGGGCCTTGTTGAGGACGAATCGCGTCTGGGGCAGGGGGCCTTCCGACGCGTCCACGAGGAGGATCGCGCCGTCGACCATGGAGAGGGCGCGTTCCACCTCTCCGCCGAAGTCGGCGTGGCCCGGCGTATCGAGGATATTGATCTTCGTACCCTTCCAGACGACGGAGCAGTTCTTCGCGGCGATGGTGATGCCCCGCTCCCGTTCCAGGTCCATGCTGTCCATGAGCCTCTCGCGGGTTTCCTGCCCTTCCCTGAACACGCCGCTCTGGCGAAACATCTCGTCGACGAGAGTGGTCTTGCCGTGATCGACATGGGCGATGATGGCGATATTCCTGATGCCTTCGTTGGCTGCCTTGCTCGGGCTCATATAGGCCTGTCCTGGATTGGCGCTGGATGGGATAGGCGATGATAGGCGAATCGCGGGAAACATGCTAGCGGGCCGAGCTACGCTCGACCAAAGGGTCAGGTCAGCGCCGTCAGGATCGCGAGGCCGAGAAAGACTAAGGCTAGGGCGAGCTTCACCTTGCCCAGCTGCTTTTGGAAGAGGGCCGTGATGCGCTTCGAGCCCACGCCGAGATAGCTGGCCGCGAAGACGACGAGGAGGGGGGCGATGAAGCAAAGATTATAGGCGAGGAGCAGGCCGAGGGCATCGGTCCTCTTCCGCGCCCGCGCGAGGTAGGCGAGAGTCGGCAGGTAGACTTGCGCCGTGCAGGCGAACTCGAATATGGAAACCAGGAAGCCCATCGCGAGCGAGCTGCCGGCCAGGGCGAGGGTCTTGGCCCTCGTTCGGATCGAGGCATGTATCCTGAGCTTGAGCGAGTCGGGAAGCTGGAGGAGCATCTTCGAGGGCTTTCCGGCTCGAACCCGCGTATAGTCATAGACGCTCAAGGCCGAGAAGACGAGGAGAGCGGCGAATATGATCCATCGCAGGAGGACGGAAATCGGCGAAACCGCGCTCGCGGCCCGCAGTGCCGCGAAGAGCCCGAGCCCCACGCCGAGATAGGTGAAGAAGACGCCGAGCGTGAAGAGGGCTCCTATCGCGAGCACTTCGCGCCTTCCCCGTCCCGCGAGGGCGAGCGACGCGAGAAGGAAAATGAGGGTCGTAAACGCGCAGGGGTTTATTCCGTCGATGAGACCCGCCGCCATGACCGGCAGGACCGCGAGCCGAGCCGAGCCGAGCGGGAGCCCGGACGCGGTCGCGCCCGGCGCCGCCGGGGTGGCGCTCGAGGGCAACGAGGGCGCGACCTCGGCCCGTGGCACGGAGAGGGCGAGGGACCCGCCGGCGGCGCGGGTGACCAGGAGCCCCGGCAGGCGCGCGCGGATCTCCTCGTCGCCTTGCAGGAGGATTCCTTCTACCCGCAGGGCGGGTATCAGACGTATCGAGGCGCCGATGGACGATGCGAAGGACGAGAGCTCCTCGTAGGCAGAAGGCTCCAGCAGATCGCGGCGAGTCAGGTCGATCCGAAGCCCGTAGCGCGCCTCGAGCCGGGGAATCTCGACACCGAGGAATTCCTCGCAGGAGCGACAGCCCGGCGTGTAGTAATACAGCATCGCGATGGAGGCCGCGGAAGCCGTCCCGCCCTTCGGGAGGACTCCGATGGTACCGCTCGCGGCGCCCTCCTTCGGCTTGTCCACGCGCACGACGCCGGTGAGTAAATAGTAGAGCGCTTTCTCTCCCGGCATATCCGACCTGACGATGAAGCCGCGCTCGGTAATCCCCGAATCGTCCTTCGAATCGAAACTCAGGACGAAGTTGGCCGAGGCTCCCGGGCCGATCCTCGCCCTGGCAGGAGAGACTGTAAGGCAGGTACAGGTAGGGACGAAGGTCAGTTCGACGCTATCGCTCCCGCGGTTGATCGCGACGACCTCCGTTCGCGCGATATCGCCCTGCTCGATCATGCCGTATTTCCATTGCGGAGGCGTGAATTCTATGTGAAGAAGCGCCTGAGCGGAAAGACCGCCGCCGAACGCTACGAGAAGCGAAATGAGGATCATGGATCGAGTTTTCACGATCACAGTCTATAGGCCTTCGCGAGTGTATGTATAGAGATAGCAGTATCTGTACTGTTCTCCGCTTGACAAGGCATAGGAGAGGTGGTAACCCATTACAATGTTTCGCAAGTTCATTACCGGCCGGATAATGATTCCGGTCCTGCTATGCGCTCAGATCGTTCCCCTCCTCATCTTCCCTCCGAGCACTTTTTCGATCGCGACCCAGGAGTGGTGGCTTCCCGCCTTCCTCGCGCTGCTCACTATCGTATCGCTCGTACAGGTGCTCGTTCGCAGGGAACTCGCGGCCTGGCCCTGGTACCTTCTCTCCTTCTCGCAAGGCCTCAACATAATCAGTCGTCTCATGATGCTCTTCCCCCACGCGACGCATACGGTAAAAGGCGGAGGGGAAGTCGCAAACGGTTCCTATATCGTCATCGCCTTCGTCGCGATGCTCTTTTCCGTCTTCGAGATATGGTATGGCGAGCTTCCCGAGGTACGGCAAAAGCTCGCCGCCAGGACCCTCGAAAAACCTTCCGCGCTAGAAGCGTGATCGAGGAAGCTCCCGATCCTTCGCCGATGTCGGTTTCCCCCTGGCTTTGTACGGATTTGTGAGAAATTCGTGTTTCGAGCGAATCAACGGTACTTGACAGCTAAAATTGCTAGAGCCTATTTTTGAAACCAGTTTTAAGGAGGAAGGTATGAAGCGTGTTCTGACAATCGCTCTCGTCCTGATCCTGGCCGGGCTGACAGCCTCTGCCGAGGATCTCAAGGTCGCCGTACTGGCTCCCCTTTCGGGCGCGGTCCCCTCGTTCGGCGTCTCGACTCGGGATGGCGCGCTGCTCGCCGTCAATGAATGGAACGCCAAGGGCGGCGTCCTGGGAATGAAGATCGACCCCATCGTGGAGGACAGCCAGTGCGATGCCGCGGCCGCCACGAACGCGGCGAACAAGGTCATCAATCAGGATGGCGTAAAGTACATCATCGGAGAGGTCTGCTCCAGCGCGTCGATCCCGGTCTCCGAGATCGCGAATCCCGCCAAGATCATCGAGATCAGCCCGACCTCGACCAATCCCAACGTCACCGTGGATAAGAACGGCAAGGTCAAGGATTACATCTTCCGCGCCTGCTATATCGATCCCTTCCAGGGCGGCATCCTCGCCCAGTTC
>CAYNFM010000055.1:0-18149 GCA_964396415.1 uncultured Treponemataceae bacterium
TCATCGCCATACACGCCGATCTCACGCCCGGAGGGAGCCTCTCCTCCTGCGACGACAGTAGTCGCGCGGAATTCCTCGACTCCTGCATCCAGATACCGGGCGGATTCTCCAAGGTGTTCCCTCGCGGCAAGTCGCAGTCGCTCTATCTCAGGGGCCTCGCCGGCCACGACCTCGCCTTCGCCGTCGGTCCCGCGGGTACGGGCAAGACCTATCTCGCGATGGCCTGGGCCCTCCGCGAGCTGCTCACGAAATCCAAGCGCAAGCTCGTCATCACCCGACCGGTGGTCGAGGCGGGGGAGAGTCTCGGCTTCCTTCCCGGCGACCTCGCCCAGAAGATCAGCCCCTATCTCAGGCCGCTCTACGACGCCATGGAGGCCCTGGTGCCCTTCGAGGTCATACATCGGCTGGAGGACAACAGGGCCATAGAGATCGCTCCGCTCGCGTACATGAGGGGGCGCAATCTCTCCAACTGCGTCGTCATCCTCGACGAGGCGCAGAATACCACGAAGGAGCAGATGAAGATGTTCCTGACCAGGCTCGGCGAGAACGCGAAGGCCGTCGTGACGGGGGACGTGACGCAGATAGACCTGCCTCGCAAGGGCGAGTCCGGCCTCGTACACGCCCTGCAGCTCCTGTCGCGCGTCGAGGACGTCTTCGTCTGCCGGCTCGATTCCCGCGACGTCGTGCGCTCGGGCCTGGTCCGGCGCATCATCGAAGCGTATGAAGCCGAGTAGACGGGCGACGGGGGAGGAATCCGCCTTCGATCGGCTGGGCGCGAAGGCCCGGTCGCTCTTCATGCGCGGCCCCCGTCGCCGCCTGGACGTCCGATCCTCCGTCCTGCTGGCCGCCTGCGCGGCCGCCTCCCTGATCCTCCTCCTCGTCTTCGGCCCGGGGGCCGTCGACTCGCGGGGAGGGCCCGCCGCTCTCGAGGAGGGGAGGATCGCGGATAAGGACATCACCGCCGACCGCGAGATCAGCTTCGTCGACGAGAATGCCACCAGGCTCAGGATCGAGGCCGAGGAGCATCTCGTCCTTCCCGTCTTCGTCGTGGACGAGAAGCCGGCCTCCCGCGCGATGGAGCGCTTCAGGGACTTCCAGGACCTCATCGGCGACCTGTCGTCCCGCGCGGTGGCGGGCAACACCCTCTACCTCCAGGTGCAAAGCGCCTTTCCGGGCCTCCTCTCGGAGGACGAGGTGCTCGCGCTCGCCCGCTCTCCCCTCAGGCCCCAGGCCCTCGCCCTCGCGGACGCCATCCTCAAGAGCCTCCTCGACCAAGGCGTCGCCGCCCTGCCCGCGTCGGGGCTCGAGCCCTACAATCCGGATTACATAGAGCTGCGCTCCCTCAACGGCGGCAAGCCCGTCGCCGAGGAGATACCGGTCAACCGCCTCGTCACGCTCAAGAAGCTCGAGGAGGCCGTGGACGCGGCCATCGACGAGAGCCGCCTGACGAGGCCGCTCGCCGACCTGGCCTCGGGCCTCGTCATGAGCTTCGCCGTAGAGGACGCCTTCTTCGATCCGGAGCAGAGCGCCCGCAAGCTCGCCGCGGCCAAGGCCGCCGTCGAGCCCGTCATCCGCACGATCGCCAAGGGCGAGCGCATCGTCCGCAAGGGCGCCATCGTCGGAGCCCTCGACGCGGCCAAGCTGAGCGCGGCCAAGGGAGCCTTGACGCGGATGGATTGGGGCGCCGCGACGGGCGCCCTCGGGCTCCTCGCCGCTTCGCTCTGCCTCTTCGGCTTCCTTCTGGGGAAGGCCGTGTCCGGCTCGGCACTCCGGCGCTCCTCGGTAGGGCTCGTGGCGATATCGGCCTTCGCCTACTTCGTCGCCGCCCTCCTCATCGGGCGCTTCGCGAGGCCCGGTTCCCTCGATCTGGCCTTCATGCTCCCGAGCGCCCTGTTCGCGATACTCGCCACGATACTCGCGGGGCAGCGCTTCGCGATCCTCTTCGGCCTCGTGCTCGCCACCCTCGCCCAGGCCGCCTTCGGGCCTGACGGCCGCCTCCTCGCCTTCTGTCTCCTCTCGAGCGTCGCGGGCGCCTTCTCGGTCCGCACGGCTTCCTCGCGCATCGACCTGGTCCGGGCCGGCGCCGTCCTTTCCCTCCTCGAGGCCGCATTGGCCGCGGCCCTCGCCGCGCCGGGATCGACGGGCGCCGTCGATCCCCTGGTCGCCGCCCTCTGGGGCGCGGCGAACGGCTTCGCCTGCGGCCTCCTGGCCCTCGCGATCCTCCCGGTCCTCGAGCAGGCCCTGAACGCCCCTACGCGCTTCAGGCTCATGGAGCTCTCCGATCTCAACGCCCCCATACTCAAGCGCCTGCTCACCGTCGCGCCGGGGACCTACAGCCATTCCGTCACGGTGGCCCACCTGGCCGAGTCCGCCTGCCGCGAGATAGGGGCCGATTCCCTCCTCGCGCGGGTCGGGGCCTACTACCACGACATCGGCAAGATCGAGCAGCCCGAGTACTTCGTGGAGAACCAGGCCGGCTACAACAAGCACGACGAGCTCAACCCCCGGCTTTCCGCCACCGTCATCCGCAGCCACGTCAAGCTCGGGGCGGAGAAGGCCCGCGCCCTCGGCCTGCCCGAGGGGGTCGTCGATATCGTCTCGCAGCATCACGGCAAGGCGGTGATCGCCTGGTTCTTCGACCAGGCGAAGAAGGCGGGAGGCGAGGTCGACCCCGACGATTTCACCTACCCCGGGCAGCTTCCCACTTCCAAGGAGGCCGCCGTCGTCCTCCTCGCCGATGCCGTGGAGGCCGCAACGCGCACGCTCAAGAGACCGACCGCCTCGCGGCTCGAGGACTTCATCCGGGAGATCATCATGGACAAGGTGCGGGACGGCCAGCTCGATCGCAGCGACCTCACCTTCAGGGACGTGGATATCGTCCGCGACAGCTTCACGCGGATATTGGCCGGGCATTTCCACTCGCGCATCGAGTATCCCAGGCTCAAGGAGCAGCCGCGATGAATCCGAACGCCGTCGAGGTCTCGGTAGAGGGCATAGGGACCCCGCCTTGGCTCGATCGGGCGAGGGACTTCGCCCTGGCCCTGCTGTCGCGGATGGGGAAGGAAGGCTGGGACCTTTCCATACTGATCTGCGACGACGCCTTCATACGGGGCCTCAACCGCCAATATCGGGACAGGGACGAGGCGACGGACGTGCTGTCCTTCGAGCAGGGCGAGGCCTACCGCGATCCCGAAGGCGCCGAGCGCTTCCTCGCCGGCGACATAGTGATCTCGCTCGACGCGCTCGCCCGCAACGCCGAGGAGTTCGGGATCCCCAAGGACGAGGAGCTCAGGCGGCTCATCGCGCACGGCGTGCTGCATCTGTCCGGCATGGACCACGAGGACAACGAGCCTTCGCGACCCATGCTGCAGCTGCAGGAGCGGTTGCTCCGCGAGCTTCCCGCCCTCGACGAAGGCCGGGGCGGGGATCGCATCCTATGACGAGGCTCATCGACAGGCTCTTCCGCCCGGGGAAGGCCGATCCCGAGGGAGCGCGCGAGCCCGCGACCGAGCGCTCCGCCGATCGGGAGGCCGAGCGCGACGCCGACAAGCGGGAGATGATGCAAGGAGTGCAGGATCTCGGGGAGACTACGGTGAAGGAAGTCATGGTCCCCCGCATCGACACGGTCTTCCTTCCCGTCGATTCGAGCCGGGAGGAGCTGCTCGAGAAGGTCGTGGCCTGCGGCCACTCCCGCATCCCGGTCTACGGCGACGGCATCGATTCGGTCGTGGGAGTCCTCTACGCCAAGGACCTCCTGAGGGCCCTGGTCAAGGGAGGCGACTTCGCCCTCGCCGATCTGATGCGCAGGCCCTATTTCGTCCCCGAATCGAAGCGCATCGACTCCCTGCTCAAGGAATTCAGGCGGAGGCGGGTGCACATCGCGGTCGTCGTGGACGAGTACGGAGGCGTCTCGGGCATCGTCTGCCTCGAGGACATCATCGAGGAGATCGTCGGCGAGATCCAGGACGAGTTCGACGAGGAGCGGGAGGACGTCGTCAAGCTGGGCGATTCCTCCTGGCTCTGCGACGCGAGAGCCGACCTCGACGTCGTCAATCGCGAGACCGGGCTCTCCCTGCCCGCCGAGGACTTCGACACGCTCGGGGGCTACGTGTTCGCCCTCTTCGAGAAGATACCCTCCCGCTACGAGCGGGCCAGCTCGGGCGGGCTCGACTTCACCGTCCAGGACATGGAAGGGCATCGCATAACCTCGGTGAAGATAGCCCGCCGCCGGACCGCGACGGGGGAGGAGTAGATCCGTGCCCGCATCGCCCCGAAAGGCGGCCCGCCTTCGTCGAGCCCCGATCCGCGCCCTCGCGCCCGTCTTCGCCCTCGCCTCGGCTCTGACGGGCGGCCTCGGCTCGGGCGCCCAGGATATGGGCTCGAGCGCGCAAGTTACGGGCTCGAGCGCCCAGGCCCTTCCCGACTCGTCGGGCCTTCGCGATCCGAGGAGCCTGATCGCGGAAGCGGAGAAGCTCCGCTTCTCCGAGGACTGGTATCCCGCGATCGACGACTACATGGCGGCCATCGCGAAAAACCCCTCCTACGGGGCGGCCTACTCGGGACTCGCCGAATGCTACTACGTTCTCGGCGAGTACGATCAGGCGCTTTCCTACGTCGCTAAGGCGGCTCCCTTCCTCGAAGGCGACTCGAGCCTGGCCAACCTCGAGGGCTTCGTGCGGATCGGCCTGGGCGACCTCGCGGGAGCGCGCAAGGCCTTCGCCTCCGTCGCCTCGATCCTTCCGAACGACCTGGACGCGCGCTTCGGGCTGGCCCTCCTGGACTTGTCGGCGGGCAAGAAGACCGAGGCTCGCGACCGCCTGGAGGCCAGCCTCAGGATATCGCCGCAGAACGGGCGGGCCCTGCTGTCGCTGGCCCTCATCGCCTCCGACCAGGGCAGGCCGGCCGACGCGCAGGCCCTCGTCGAGCAGGCTCTCCGATACCACGGGAGCGAGCCCAAGACGCAATACGTGGCCGCGAGCATAGCGGCCGGGAGGGGCGATTTCGACAAGGCCGCCTTCTATGCGCGCAACGCCCTGGACCTGAAGCCGGGCTACGCGGAGGCGCGCCTCCTCCTCGGCTCCATCATGTACCGCTCGGGATCCTTCGACCAGGCCATCGCCTTGATGCGCGAGGCGGTGGCGCGCGACCGCAAGGACGGGATGGCCTGGTATACCCTCGGCCTCGCGCAGATGGGCGCCGGCAAGCCCGCCGACGCCATCTACAGCCTCAAGACCGCCGCCTCGCTGCGCCCGGACGACGAGATCGCGCGCATGGCCCTCGAGTTCGCCGTCACCGAATCCACGAAGGAGGAGGATCCTTCGCGGGCCCAGTACGCCGACTGGCACATCGTGCGCGGGAGGGAATTCGAGGATCGGAGCTCCTACGATCAGGCTATCTTCGAATATCGCCGCGCGCTCGGGATCTATCCCTATTCCAAGCGGGCCAGGCTGCTCTACGCGGGGATGCTCAAGGCGAGGGGCTTCCCCGGCAAGTACCTTTCCGAGCTCGAGTTCCTCAAGGACAACGGCGTCGCCGACCGCTCGATCCTCGATTCCATCGAGACCTACGACTCCCTTCTCGTGGACGCTCTGGGCCGCGACTGGGGAGTCGACGAGGAAGCCCTCGCCAAGCGCCCGTACAAGATAGCCCTGATGTACATAGACCGGCCCGACGGGATGCACGCGGGGAGCCAGGAACTCGTGCTCGGCTACCTCAAGGAAATCCTCGCCTCGTCGTCGCGGGCCCAGATCCTTCCCGTCGCGGCCAAGGTCTCGTCCCTCGCGGAGGCTTTCAGGACGGCGCGCGAGGCCGAGGCCGACTACTTCGCGATACTGTCCTTCAAGGAAACCGAGCGGGACGTCGAGCTCGACATGGACCTCCGGGTCGCCAGGACGGGAAGCCCCGCGGCCTCCTACAAGACCTACAGGACGGGCAACGACAGGGTCAAGAACGGCGCCGCCCGAGCGGCCGACCTCCTCGTCTCGGCCCTGCCGCCCCTCGGCTCCCTCGTGAAGCGGAGCCAGGATCGAGTCCTCGTGGACCTGGGCAGGTCCGACGGCATCGCCGACGGGGCGAAGCTCGTGGTCGTGAAGAAAGGCGCCGTCCAGGTCGAGCCCGAGGGTCTCGGGATCGTATATCCTCAGCCCTCGGTCCTGGGCGAGGTCTCGCTCACGGCGATCGGCGAGGAGACGAGCGAAGGCACGCTCAAGGGGGCGGGCTTCTTCGATACGGTCAACCTCGGCGACGAGGTCCTTCTCGCTCCTGGAGGAGCGAGCGCTCCCGCGGCGGGCGCGCAAGGCGCGAGCGCCCCTAGTGGCGCGAGCGTCCAGGCTAAGGGCGCGCCCGGCGCTACCGCCGAGCCTCAGAAGGAGTGGCCCGGCCTCTTCGCGGCGGTACGCGCCCTTCGCTGAGGAAGCGCTCCGCGAATCCCCGCCTCGTCGCCCGAACGGACGAGAGGGGCACGAGAGGCGAAGGCGCGCAAAAAAAGGGGCGGCCCCTCCGGGCCGCCCCTGACGCTGCGCCTCCTAGGCTCCGGGGAAAATACTGAAGTTACTTTCCATTCGCCTTGATCCAGGCGTCGTACTGCTTCTGGGCCTCGGCGATGATCGCATCCACGCCGGCCGCCTTGAACTTCGCGAGCGCCTCGGGCACGACGCTGTCCGGGTCGACGGTCCCGGTCTCGAGGCTGGGGATGTACTCCTTCCAGACGCTCTTGACCGCGGCGACCTCGGTCTTGACGCTGCTCGGGTCGAAGGAGAAGCCGAGATCCTTCTGGGGCAGGGCGGCCTTGTTGTAGGCGAGGAATTTAGCCCATTTGTGCGGATCCTCGTTGTTGTAGAGATAGTTGATGAACTGGTTGCCGAACATCCACTGGGTCCCGGGGTTGTACTTGTCGACGCCGGGCCCCGCCTTGATCACGTTCTCGGATAGCTTCACGTAGTGAGTCCCCTCGAGGCCGTAGTTGATGAGGTTGTTGAGGTAGGGATCGGTGTTGAACAGCTCGAGGAACTGCATGGCCAGCTCGGGGTGCTGCGAGGTGCGGGAGATGGCCTGCAGGGATCCCGTGGTCTCGCGGTTGGACATGACGGGCGGCGTGATCTCTATCTGGACCCAGGGATGGCCGGTGGAATTGGTCATCTCGGCGTCCTTGCCCGGCTTCAGGGACTTGGCGGCCGCGAAGATGAGGCCGGCCTTCTCGTCGGCGTTGTAGTCGGTCACCGAGGCCGCGTCCTTGCGGATGAAGCCCTCGTCGTAGAACTTATGCATGGTCCTGTAGAGGGCGAGGGTCTCGGGGGCCTCGAGCTCGTTCATGATCTTCGTGGAGCGGTTGTCCGGATAGAGGGATACGGGGAGGTCGTCGTCGACGATCTTGTCCCAGTCGAGGAGGAAGCGGGGCGACTCGCCCTCGATGGCCTCGAGCGGGTACATCCCGACCTCGCCATCCTTGATTTTCTGGAGCATCGGCTCGAGATCCCCGAGCGTCTTCACCTTGCCGATGTCGAACTTGTACTTGTCGACGAGGTCCTTGCGCACGATGAAGCCCCAGTTGTGGGCCTTTTCCTTGTTGGCGGGGATGGCGTAGTTCTTGCCGTCGATCGCCGAGCCCGCGAAGAAGTCCTTCCCGAGCTGGGCGAGGGTCTTGGGCGCGTACTTGGCCGCGAGGTCGTTGATCGGCAGGAAGGCGCCGCGGGTCGCGTTGTTGCGGTAATTGTTGGTCCAGCTCGCCGTGAAGCAGATGTCGAAGTTCTCGCCCGAGGCGATCATCTCCTGGAGCTTCTGGTCGTAGGTGCCCCAGTCGAAGCAGACCAGCTTGATAGTCGCGTTCAGGCCCTTGGACTGGATGTACTGGGACGCCGCGTCCTGTACCTTGTCCACGTCGCCCTGGGGCCCGTTGCCGATGAAGTACCAGCTGATCTCGACCGGCTTGGGAGCGGCCGAGAGGCTGCCGAAGGCCGTTAGCGCCAGGAGCGCCAGGGCGATGGCCAGGATCTTCTTGCTCATTTCTTCTCCTCCTCCATTGGTATCGAAAATTTCAAGGACGGACGATCATTCCTTGATCGAGCCGACCGTGATTCCCTTGACGAAATAGCGCTGGAAGAACGGATAGGCGAGCACGATGGGCCCCATCACGAGCACGCACATCGCCATCTGCGCGGTACGCGAGGGCAGGCGCCGCAGGATATCCGCGCTCACCCCGCTCAGGCTCGAGGCCATGGTGGACAGGTACTGGATGTTGCTCTGCACGCGGTACATAAGGAATTGGAGGTTGTACCACTTGGAGTCGTTGACCAGCATGAGGGGAAGCCACCAATCGTTCCACAGCGTGATGGTGTTGAACAGCGCGATGGTCGCGATCCCCGGCTTCGCGAGGTAGACTATTATCCTGAAGAAGATCGTGTACTCGCCCGCCCCGTCGAGCCGGGCCGACTCCACGATCGAGACTGGGACGTTCTCCTTGTAGAAAGTCCTCATGAGCATGACGAACCATGCGTTCATGACGTAGGGCAGCCATAGCGCGAAGAAAGTGTTGCGGAGGTGGAGCACCTGGACGCAGATCATGTACCAGGGCACGAGGCCGCCCGTGAACAGCATCGTGAAGAAGACGAACTTCGAGAATCCCTTGCGCCATCGGAAGTCCGCGCGGGCCAGGGGATAGGCGTAGAGGGCGACGACGAGGGTGCCGACCAAGGTCCCCACGACGGTCACCGCGATCGTCAGGAGGTAGGCCCGGCCTATGGCGTCGCTCTCCCTGAGCACGAAGCGATAGGCCTCGGTCGAGACGAGCTTGGGCAGGAGGTTGAAGCCCGACCGCGATATCGTGTCCTCGTCCGTGAAGGAAATGCCCAAGACCAGGAAGAGCGGGAACAGGCAGGCGATGCACACCGCGACGAATACCAGATGGAGGACGGTCTGGGCGAGCCTGCTATGCTTGATCACCGGCCGCTCCTTAGAAGAGACTCTTGTCCGGATCTATCCTCCGGACCACCAGGTTCGAGACGAGGACGAGCGCGAAGCCGACCACGGACTGGTAGAGCCCTGCCGCGGAGGACATGCCGATGTCTCCCATGTTTATCAGGGTCCGGTAGACGTAGGTATCGATCACGTTCGTCGTCGGGAAGAGGGGGCCCATGTTCATGGGCACCTGGAGGAAGAGCCCGATATCCCCGAAGAAGATCCTGCCGATGGCGAGGAGGGTCAGGATTATCACGACCGGAGACAGGAGGGGGAGGGTGATATGGCGGATCTGCTGCCAGCTCGTCGCGCCGTCGACGGCCGCGGCCTCGTGGTAGGTGGGATCGATTCCCGCTATCGAGGCGAGGTAGATGACGCTGTTGTATCCCGTATAGCGCCATAGATTCACCAAGGTCAGGATGAAGGGCCAGACCTTGGGCTCGATGTACCAATTCACCTCTTTCATCCCCAGGGGGGTGAAAATCCGGCGATTGATGAAGCCGAGGTCTACCGAAAGGAAGGAGAAGACCAACGAGGCGATGACGATCCAGGATAGGAAATAGGGTAGGAACATGACCGCCTGATAGAAGCGCCCCGCGCGACGGTTTCTCATCCTGTCCAGGGCGATGGCTGCCGCTACGGAACAGACCGTTCCGAGGACTATGAACGCGATATTGTACAGGACGACGTTGCGCGTGATCGTCCAGGCGTCGGGACTCTTGAAGAGGAATTCGAAATTCTTGAAGCCCAGCCAGGGGCTGCCTATAATGCCCTTGGCGTAATTGATGTCTTTGAAAGCAATTATTATGCCGAACATCGGTAGATAGCTGAATACTACGAGCGCTATGACCCCTGGGATCATCATCGAAAGCAGGACGAAATTCATCCGAGGCTTTCGCGACAAGGGCAGGAGCTTAGCGCGAAATAGAGCCATGGAACCTCCGGACACATCGGTTGATTTACGCAACCAACCACAGTGTTCCATGAGAGTGGCCACCTGTCAACAAACATTTTTTCGGTTTTTGTTTACTTCGCGGTTGTTTAGGACAATGAAAGACAATAATCTATCGGTTGATGGGGGAAATCAATTATTTTGCTCGCGGACTCCTGACGGATCCGATCGCCCAGGATCCGAATCTCCGAAGAGTCCTTCGCCTGATCTGGAAAAAAGAAGGGATACCGAGGATAGACCTGGCTCAGAGCCTTGGGCTCGATAAGTCGACCATAACCAAGATAGTCTCCCAACTCATCGAGGCCGAAATAGTGCACGAGGGCGCGGAAGGCGATGCGAAGCCGCTGGGAGGTCGCAAGCCCATCGAACTCAGGATACGCTCCGACTTCGGCAGCTTCCTGGGCATCGAGATATTGACCGACCACTATCGTGCCTGTCTCCTCGATCCGGACGGCAAAATCCTGGCGGAGGCCGAGTCGACGCTCGCCTATTCGGGCAAGGAGCTCCGATCGGTGCTGCTCGAGGCCCTCGTGGACGCGAGGAAGCGGATGGCCTCCTCCTGTCCGACCCTCCTCGGCATCGGCGTCGGCCTCTCGGGCATCGTCGATGCCGAGCGCGGCGTCGTGCGCAGGAGCCTGCCTCTCGGCGTCACGAGGCCCGTCCAGCTTCTCGCCTCGGTCGACGAGCTCTTCGCGCTTCCGGTGAGGATCGAGAACGACGCCCGCTGCTGCTGCTGGGCCGAGCTCGTCCGGAATCGCGCCGTCCTATCGGAGGACTTCATGTTCCTCCTGGGCGAATTCCGCCAGGAAAGGGCGAGCGAGCTTCCGGCCGGAATCGGCGTGGGCATGGGCTTGGTTATGGACGGCACCGTCCATCGGGGGACGGACGGCACCGCCGGCGAGTTCCGCTCGATCTTCAGGCGGGAAGACACGAGGAGCCAGTTCGGCCTTCCCGACGAGGTCATCCGCAGGGCGGCCGCGGAAAGCGAGGCCTTCGTCCGCGTCGCGCGCGAGCTCGGCATGAACGTCGGCCTGATCGTCAACCTCCTCGATCTCCGGCGGGTCATCGTCGGCGGCAGCTTCGAGCATTGGCGCGCGCCCCTCTCGACGATCCTCGCCGAGGAGATCGAGGCGAACTCCGCCTACCCGGGAGAGGCCCGCTGCGAGATTTCCTTTTCCTCCCTCGGCGAGAGCGTGGTCGCCTACGGAGCCGCCTCGATGCTCATCGCCCGCCTCTTCGCCGAGCCTCCCTCGAGCCGCGGGAACGGCGTCCTCGCCTGACCCTCGCCCGGCTCGGCTTGCCGGGCGCGCGCCTTCGCGCCATACTCGTCCCATGCGCTTCGACGACGTGGTGGAGGCCTACGACAAGTCCCGAGTCGATCGCAACGCCTTCCACGACCTCATGCGATACCGCGTGCGCGAGATCCTCCTGGTGGCCAGCCTCTACGAGTCCTTCGTCGTGGAGTCGGACGGAGTCCTGACCGAGCAGATCTACGGCGAGTACTTCAAGCTCAACCTCAACGTGGTTCCCAGGATCACCTGCGCCTACACCGCCGAGTCGGCCCTCGGGCTCTTCCGCGAGGGGAGCTACGACCTGGTAGTCCTCATGGCCGGCCTCGACTTCGAGCAGCCCCTCGGCCTCGCCCGCGCCTTCAAGGCCGAGAGGGCCGGGGTGCCCGTCCTCCTCATGGCGACGAACAACACGAGCCTCGCCGCCCTCGCGCCGGACAGGCCGGGCCCCCCGAGGCCGGGGCTGGAGGCCGTGGACAGGATCTTCGTGTGGAACGGCTACTCGAAGCTCTTCGTCGGCATGATCAAGCAGATCGAGGATCTCCGCAACGCCGACGCCGACACGCGCACCGGCCTCGTCCGCGTGATCCTCCTCATCGAAGACTCGGTGCGCTACTACTCGCGCTACCTGCCCCTCCTCTTCCAGGTCGTGCAGCGCCAGGCCCAGGCCCTCATCGAGGCCGAGAAAGGCGTCGAGACCCACAAGCTCCTGCGCGCAAGGACGAGGCCCAAGATCCTCCTCGCCACGAGCTACGAGGAGGCCCTCGTCCTCTTCGAGCGCTACGAGCCCTGGATCCTGACGGTCATCACCGACGTCCGCTTTCCCCGCGGCGGGAAACCCGATCCCGAAGCCGGGATGGACTTCATCCGCATGGCCAAGGCCCGCATATCCGACCTCCCGGTCATGATCCAATCGAGCGAGGAGGGTGTTCGCGCGCGCGCCCTCGCCCTCGGCGCGGCCTTCGCGGACAAGAACTCCGACTCGCTCGAGCACGAGCTCGCGAGCTTCCTCCGCGACGGCCTGGGCTTCGGGCCCTTCAGGTTCCGAATGCCCGACGGCGCCCCGGTGGCGGAGGCCGGCGACATAGACGAGTTCATGGGGCTCCTCGAGGAGGTCCCGGAGGAGTGCCTGGTATACCACGCGGGCCGCAACGACTTCTCCACCTGGCTCGCCGCGAGGGGCGACCTGCGCTTCGCCGGGCGGCTCAAGCCCTACGGGATAGGCGACTTCGGAAGCACCGGCGCGATGCGCGAGTTCATCCTCGGCGTGCTCCGCGAGGCCCGTGCGGACCGGGCCCGAGACGCCATTCCCTACTACGACGCGACCTCCTGGCGGGACGAGAACAGCCTCGCTAGGCTCGGCGACGGATCGGTCGGAGGCAAGGGCCGCGGGCTCGCCTTCATAAAGAGCCTCCTCGACAACGCGGATTTTCCCCGCTACGTCCGGGGCCTGGACGTCAGGATTCCCCGAACGGCCTTCATCGGGATCGACGAGTTCGAGCTCTTCCTCGAATCCAACGGCCTTTGGTCCTTCGCCTACTACGAGTCGGCGGGGCGGGAGGCGGAGCTGCGCGCGCGCTTCATCGGGACGGGGCTCTCCGACAGGCTCGAGGAGAGCCTGGCCCGTTTCGCCGCCGGCGCGGATCGCCCTCTTGCCGTCCGATCCTCCGGGCTTTTCGAGGACATGCTCCAGCTGCCCTTCTCGGGCATCTACGAGACCTATATCATCCCCAATTCCCACCCCGACCGGCATATCCGCGCCCGACAGCTCGCCCTGGCGGTCAAGCTCGTCTACGCCAGTCTCTTCTCGCAAAGGACGCGGGTTTATTTCGAGGAGGCCGGCTACGCCCTCGAGGAGGAGAGGATGGCAGTGGTCGTCCAGGAGCTCGCGGGCAGGCGGCGCGGCCGCTGGTACTATCCCGACCTGTCGGGCACCGCTCAATCCTTCGACTACGATCCCTTCTCCGGCCTCGAGCCCGAGGACGGACTCTGCCTCGCTTCCCCGGGCCTCGGCTCCTCCCCGGCCAAGGGCAGGGGCGCTTACCGCTTCTGCCCCAGGCATCCCCGGCACGGCCTCGACTCCCCGGGGCCTCTCCCCGGGCCCTCCCGGCCGAGGCTCCGCGTCCTCGACATGGAAAACGAGGAGCCGGACATCGCCTCGGGCGAGGACGCCGCGCTTAGGGAACTGGATCGCGATGGGGAGGAGGCGAGCCTTCGAATCGCCGATCTCGCGGATATCCTCGAGCGCGGGACCCCGCCCTTCGCCGAGGCCGTCGACATGGTCCTCGACATAGGCTCCAAATCGATGGGCACTCCGATCGAGATCGAGTACGCCCTCGACCTGGGCGAGCCGAGCGGCCCTCCCGCCCTCTACCTCCTCCAGCTCAAGCCTCTCATGCGCAAGCGTATATTTATGCGCGAGAATGAATAGTCCCTCGGCCTTGCTAGATGTCGCCTCCTTGACTACCATTTACGTACAGGATGAAGGAGGCAACGATGAGCTACGCGATCGACTTCATGTCGGAAATCAAGGCGAAGAACCCCGGAGAGCCGGAGTTTCACCAGGCCGTGCAGGAAGTTGTCGAGTCCCTGGTGCCGGTATTCGATAAAAGCCCTCATTATCGAAAGGCGAAGATACTGGAACGCATCTGCGTGCCGGAACGCACGGTGAGCTTCCGGGTTCCCTGGATCGACGACAAGGGCGAGATACAGATCAACCGCGGCTATCGAATCGAGATGAACAGCGCCATCGGCCCCTACAAGGGAGGCCTGCGCTTCCACCCGACGGTCTACCTCGGCCTCCTCAAATTCCTGGCCTTCGAGCAGGTCTTCAAGAACTCGCTCACCACCCTTCCCATGGGCGGAGGCAAGGGCGGCTCCGACTTCGATCCGCACGGCAAGAGCGACATGGAAGTGATGAAGTTCTGCCAGAGCTTCATGACCGAGCTCTGCCGCCACATCGGCCAGTTCACCGACGTGCCCGCCGGGGACATAGGCGTCGGCGGCCGCGAGATCGGCTACCTGTTCGGTCAGTACAAGCGCATCCGCAACGAGTTCGTCGGCGTCCTCACAGGGAAGGGCATCAAGTGGGGCGGCTCGCTCGTCCGGCCCGAGGCCACAGGCTACGGCTGCGTATACTTCGCCCAGGAGATGCTCGCCACGCGCGGCGAAAGCTTCAAGGGAAAGGCCTGCCTCGTCTCGGGATCGGGCAACGTGGCCCAGTACACGGTCGAGAAGCTCCTCCAGCTCGGCGCCAAGCCGCTCACCTTCTCCGACTCGAACGGCCACGTCTACGACGAGGCCGGCATCGACGCCGAGAAGCTCGCCTTCGTCCTCGACCTCAAGAATAACAGGCGGGGCCGCATCTCCGAGTACGCCGCCAGGTACAAAAGCGCCGTCTACACGCCTTACGACGCCTCAAAGGGCCGCAACCCGATCTGGGACCACAAGGCCGACTGCGCCTTCCCCAGCGCCACGCAGAACGAGATCAACATCGAGGACGCGCGGAACCTCCTCAAGAACGGCGTCTACCTCGTCAGCGAGGGCGCGAACATGCCCACCGTCCCCGAAGGGGCCGAGCTCTTCGTCGAGAAGCGGATCCTCTACGCCCCGGGCAAGGCCGCGAACGCCGGCGGCGTCGCCACCTCGGGCCTCGAGATGTCGCAGAACAGCCTTCGCATGAACTGGAGCCGCGAGGAGGTCGACGGCCACCTGCATACGATCATGAAGAACATCCACCAGGCCTGCGTCGAGGCAGCGTCCGCCTACGGGATGCCCGGCAATTACGTCGCGGGCGCCAACATCGCGGGCTTCCTCAAGGTGGCCGACGCGATGCTCGACCAGGGGGTGGTGTAGACGGCGGAGCCGGGGGGGCGATGTATTTCGACGAGGTCGTGGCTTCCTTCGAGGCCTCGCGCAGGGAGCGCAATGTCTTTCACGACCTCATGCGCTACCGGGTCAGCGAAGTACTCCTCGTCGCGAGTCTCTACGACGCGTTCGTCGTAGAGTCCGACGGCATCCTCAACGAGCAGGTCTACGGCGAGTACTACAGACTCAACCTCAACAACGTCCCCCGCATAACCTCGGCGTATACGGGCGAGGCCGCGCTCGAGCTCTTCCGCTCGGGCGGCTTCGACCTGGCCATCTTGATGGCCGGCCTGGACTTCGACGGGCCCCTGGCCCTCGCGCGCTCCATGAAGGAGGCCTGGCCTTCCGTCCCGGTCCTCCTCCTCGCCACCAACAACGCGAGCCTCGAGCGCCTCGATCTTTCCAAGCCCGAGCTCGCGGCAGTGGACAGGGTCTTCGTCTGGAACGGCTACTCGAAGCTCTTCGTGGGCATGCTCAAATACATCGAGGACGCCGGCAACGCCCCGGCCGACACGAAGACCGGCCTCATCCGGGTCATCCTCCTCATCGAGGATTCGATCCGCTATTATTCGCGCTATCTCCCCCTCCTCTACGAGGTCGCCATGCGGCAGACCCAGGGCCTCATCGAGGGAGAGAAGGGCGGAGAGACTTACAAGCTCCTCCGCGCCCGCGCCAGGCCGAAGATCCTGCTCGCCTCGAGCTGGGAGGAGGCTGTCTCCCTCTTCGAGCGCTACGAGCCCTATATCCTCGCCGTGATCACGGATTTGAGCTTTCCGCGCGGGGGCAGGCCCGATCCCGCGGCCGGACTCGACTTCCTGCGCATGGCCAAGGACAGGATCAAGGACCTCCCGGTCATGATACAGTCGAGCGAGGAAGGCAGCCGCGAGAAGGCCGAGGAATTCGGCGCCGCCTACGCCGACAAGGGCTCCGAGTCCCTGGAGCGCGAGCTCGGCGACTTCCTTTACGACAGGCTCGGCTTCGGGCCCTTCCGCTTCCGCCGCCCCGACGGTTCCGCTTTGGCCCAAGCGGCGACGATGGACGAGTTCATCGCCGCCCTGGCCGACATCCCGGTGGACTCGCTCCTTTACCACGCGGAGCGGAACCATTTCTCGGCCTGGCTGCTCGCGAGGGGCGAGATCGAGTTCGCGAAGGTCCTGCGAGACTACGAGATCGCAGACTTCGAGACGGCGGCCGACATCCGGAGCTTCATCATCCGCATCCTGGTCGGCGCGCGCAAGGACCGCTCCCGCGGCAGCATCACCTATTTCGACGAGGTCGCCTTCCGCGACGAGGACAGCCTGACTCGGCTGGGCGACGGCTCCGTGGGCGGCAAGGGCCGAGGCATACTCTTCATCCGCAGCCTCCTCGACAACCTGGACTTCGGGCGCTACGTCGGCGAGCTCGACGTCAAGGTGCCGCGCAGCGCCTTCGTCGGAATAGATGAATTCGAGCGGTTCCTCGAGTCGAACGGGCTCTGGTCCTACGCCTTCTATGAATCCGAATCGGAGGAGGAGCTCAGAGGCCGCTTCCTCGCCGCCCCCCTCGACGAGGCATTCGAGAGGAGGCTCGAGCGCTTCGTCGCGGCCGTTCGCGGGCCCCTCGCGGTCCGGTCTTCCGGGCTGTTCGAAGACATGATGATGGTGTCCTTCTCGGGGGTCTACGATACCTATCTCATCCCAAATTGCCACCCCGATCCCGCCGTGCGCCTGGGCCAGCTCGAGTCGGCGATCAAGCTCATTTACGCCAGCCTCTTCTCCCCGCGATCTCGCTCTTATTTCGAGATGGCCAAATACAATCTAGAGGAAGAAAGGATGGCCGTGGTCATCCAGGAAATCGTCGGAAGGCGTCGCGGAAGGTGGTTCTATCCCCACGTCTCGGGTACCGCGCAGTCCTTCAACTATTATCCGCTTTCGTATGCCAAGCCCGAGGACGGCCTGTGCGTCGCCGCCCTGGGCCTGGGCTCATACGTAGTCGAGGGCCTCCCCGCCTTCCGCTTCTGTCCCCGCTATCCCAAGCTCGAGGCCATGCCGCCCGAGCTGCTTAGGCAGGACTCGCAACGGCTTTTCCGCGCGCTCGACATGGAGACGGCCGCGCCCGACCTGAAGCGCGGCGAGGACGCCGACCTCGTCGATCTCGAGCTCTCCATCGCCGAAGCCGATCCCGCCTTTTCCCTCCTCGCCTCGACCTGGGACGCCCAGAACGACCGCCTCGTGCCGGGTGTCGCGCCCAAGGGCATGCGAGTCGTCGACCTCTCGAGCATCCTTCAGTTCGAGGCCCTTCCCTTCGCCCGCGCCATCGAGATCGTCCTCGACGTCGGCTCGCGCTCGATGGGCACCCCGGTCGAGATAGAGTACACCCTCAACCTCGACGAGGCCTCGGGGAAGCCCGCCCTCTACCTCCTCCAACTGAAACCCCTCATCAGTCCCGAGCAGAGCTCGGGTTCCGAGGGGGAACGGATCGACGAGCTCGAGCGCGCGGATTCGGGCCGGGCCTTCATCCTCTCCGAGAAAAGCATGGGCAACGGCCGGGACGCGACTATATGCGATGTCGTATGGGTCGACCTCGCGCGCTTCGATCGATCGGGAACCGAAGCGGTGGCCAAGGAGATAGAGGGTCTCGACAGGGAACTCCGCGCGCTCGGGCGGCGCTATGTCCTCGTAGGACCGGGACGCTGGGGTACGCGGGATCGATGGCTGGGGATACCCGTCGTCTACTCGCAAATCGCCGGCGCCCGCGTCATCGTCGAGACCGAGATGCCCGACTTCGCCGTAGATTTTTCCTTTGGCTCACATTTTTTCCATAATGTTACCAGCATGAACGTAGGTTACTTGACTATCCCCAGCGGAGGACGGAGCCTCGTCGACTGGGCCTGGCTGGCTTCCTGCCCCCCTGAGCGACTGACCGAGCACTGCGCCCGCACGCGCCTGCCCGAAGCCCTCGATATCGTGATGGATGGAAGGAGGGGGAGGGCTATCATATGCAAGAGAGCCGGGGAGGGGTAGACTCGGGGCTTTGCTTGAGACGAGGCAAGGGTTCGACTGGATTCACGTAGCCCTAACAGTAAAAGTCGCAGAATGCTCAACTTGGTC
>CAYNFM010000055.1:18249-23096 GCA_964396415.1 uncultured Treponemataceae bacterium
CCAACTTGGTCACGGCCGATTTTTCACTGTTTTAGGCTCCCGGCGACAATATCCTCGCTTTAGTTCCCTTATATTCGTCAATTGACGGTCCGGGCGCTTTTCGACACAATGGCCCGCATTAGGAGCACTGAATGGACCCACGTTCCCTCGTGAAGAGCCTTCATCCCCTAGAAGTGAAGGTTCTTCTCCGCTACGACTCGAGCGACCGCCTCGATTCCCGGCGCCTCGAAGCCGAGCTCGGTTATAAGGAAGGTCATTCGAACCAGACTTTCTCCTGGCTTTCGGCCAAGGGGCTCGTTTCGGAAGACGGGCGCGAGGCTCGAACCGTGTACGAGCTTACTCCCCTCGGGCGGGCCTTCGCCGAGAAGGGAACTTACGAGCAACGGATATTGCGCTTCCTCAAGGATAAAGGGCCCGCTCGCCTGCCCGATATCGCCCAGGCCCTCGGCCTCGAGCAAAAGGACGTAGGATCGGCTTTCGGCATCCTTTCCAAGGAAGGAGCGCTATCCATGGACGACGAGAAGCGCGCCGTCATTTCGGCCGAGTGGTTCCAGGCCGCCCATGCTCCTCGATCCGCCGATAGCGCGGCCGCGCGGCCGCGCGTCGCCGTCGCTCGCGACCTTATCGCCAAAGCCGCCGCCGCCCCGGAAGGCATACTCGAGGAATCCGCCCTGGACGAGGCCGAGCGCGCCGCGATGGGCGGCATGGCGCGCAAGAGAGGCGCCGGGGACGCGGCCTTTCGCGCGGCGGAACGGGAGCGAGTCTGGTACCGCCTCTCGCCGGACGCGGTCGAAGTGGCCGCCGAGCTCAAAAGCCAGGGCGTGACGGGCGACGAGCTGGGGGCGGTGACGCAGAACATGCTCGAGAAAGGGACGTGGAAGGACGCGGCCTTTCGTCCCTACAACATCAACGCGCCCGCGGCCAGGCTCCTGCCGGGGCGACGCAACGCCTACGTCGAATTCCTCGAAGGGGTCAAGGACAAGCTCGCCTCGCTCGGCTTCGAGGAGTTCGACGGCGGTCTCGTCGAGACGGAGTTCTGGAACTCCGACGCCCTCTTCATGCCGCAGTTCCACTCGGCCCGCGATATCCACGACGTCTACCATATAGCGGAGCCGACCAAGGCCAAGTCGATCGAGGAGCCCTACCTGTCGCAGGTCGCCGCTACCCACGAGAACGGAGGCTCGAGCGGAAGCCGCGGATGGAACTACTCCTTCGACCGCGAGTTCACGAAGCGTCTCATCCTGCGCAGCCAGGGGACGGTGCTCTCCGCGCGGCAGCTGCCCAAGGCCAAGGTGCCCGGCAAGTACTTCGGCATCGCGCGCTGCTTCCGCTACGACAAGGTCGACGCGACGCACCTCTCCGACTTCTACCAGACCGAGGGCATCGTCCTCGGCGATGAGGTGAATCTCCGGACCCTCCTCGGCTTCCTCGAGATGTTCGCCGTCGAGGTGGCCGGCGCGAGGGAAGTGAAGTACGTACCCGGCTACTTCCCATTTACCGAGCCCTCGGTCGAAGTGCACATCAAGCATCCGGTCTTGGGCTGGTTCGAGCTCGGCGGCTCCGGCATCTTCCGGCCCGAGGTGACCGAGCCCCTGGGCATCAAGGTGCCGGTCCTCGCATGGGGCATAGGCATAGACCGAATGGCCCTGATGGCCCTCGGCCTCAACGACCTGCGCGAGCTCTTCAGCCCGGATATCGAGAGCGTGCGCCTGCGCCGCGCGAAAAGCACATGAGCGCGCCGCGCGCCATGATCATCTGAAGGGGAAGCAAGGCCATGCCCAAGATAGAAGTCAACGAGAATCTCTTCTTTTCGCTCCTCGGCCGGCGCTGCGACGCGAGCGAGCTCGAGGGCATCCTGACCTCGGCCAAGGCCGAGTTGGACGAGTGGATAACCGAGGGGCCCGACGTCCCCGAGGATCCCGAGCAGCGGGTCATCAAGATCGAGCTCAACGATACCAACCGTCCCGATCTTTGGTCCACCGCCGGCCTCGCCCGAGCCCTCAGGATTCGCGAGACGGGAGCCAGGCCGGCCTATCCCTTCTTCTCGCGCGAGGGCGCCAAGGTCCCCGCGACTCGCCAGGTCATCGTCGAGGCGAGCGTCAAGGATGTCCGTCCCTTCCTCGCGGGCTTCTTCGTCTCGGGCAAGGCCATAACCGACGCGCTGCTCAAGGATGCCATCCAGACGCAGGAGAAGCTCTGCTGGAATTTCGGTCGCAAGCGCCGTTCCGTCTCGATGGGCATCTACCGCAGCGCGACAATCCGGTGGCCCGTCCACTACAAGGCCGTCGCGCCGGATTCGGTCCGCTTCGTGCCCTTGCAGGGCGACAGGCCCATGACCCTCACCGAGATCCTGCGCGAGCACCCCAAAGGCAGGGAGTACGGCTTCATCAATGAGCCCTATAAGCTCCATCCCCTGTTGACCGATTCCAAGGGGGACGTCCTTTCCTATCCGCCCATAATCAACTCGAACGACCTGGGCGCGGTCAAGGTCGGCGACACCGCGCTCTTCGTCGAGCTTACGGGCACCGACCTGGTCTCCGTCGCGCTTTCCGCCTCGATCGTCGCATGCGACTTCGCTGATTCCGGCTATCGCGTCGAGCCGGTCGAGGTCCTGTATCCATACGATACCGCTTTCGGGCGAGCGGTGACCTTCCCCTACTACTTCCAGGTGCCCGTCAGCGTCGAGGCAGCCAAGGTCGCGAAGCTCCTGGGCCTGCCCTTCAGCGTCCAGGCGACGCGCGACGCGGTCGAGAGGATGGGCTCGGCAACGGAGAGCCACGGACAGTATGTCACCGTCTTCCCGCCCGAGTATCGCAACGATTTTCTTCACGCCGTCGACATCATCGAGGACGCGATGATGGGCGTGGGGATGGCTTCCTTCGAGCCGGAGCGCCCTCGGGATTTCACGATCGGACGGCTCTCCCCCGTCGAGCTCTTCTCGAGGAGGGCCAAGGGCGTCCTCGTGGGCCTCGGCCTCCAGGAGATGATCTATCCCTACCTCGGAAGCAAGCGCGACCTCGTCGAGAGGATGTGCGCGGGCGATGGCGAGGCCGTTCGTATCTCCAACCCCATGTCCGAGAGCTTCGAGTACCTGCGCAGCTCGATCCTGCCCAATCTCCTCGGCTCCGAGTCGGTCTCGAGCCGGGCGCCCTATCCGCACCGCATCTTCGAGGCGGGCAAGGTCGTCTACCGCAATCCCCTCGAGAATTACGGCGTATCGACGCGGCAGAGGATCGCCTTCTTCATCGCCCACTCCGCGGCCGACTACAACGAGGCCGCGAGTCATGTCGCGACCCTGATGTACTTCCTTGGAAAGGACTATTCCATCGCCGAAACGGAAGACGCGCGCTTCATCCCAGGCAGACAGGCCCGAATCATCTATAAGGGCGATCCTATCGGCATCTTCGGCGAAATTCATCCGCGCGTCCTCGAGGCCTGGAGCGTCGCCATGCCCTGCGCCGCGGCCGAGATCGATCTGGAATCCCTCCTGTCCTGATCGGTCTCGCGGTCGACGGGCCCCGCGGGTGGGGCATCGATATCTCCGGCCCCAAAGCTTTCGTCAAGGCGACTCGCCCGCGAGCCGATATTCTCGGCATACGATGAGCCCGGCTGATACTATCTTATTGGTTTCGCGACTCGCGACCTCGGCGGTCGCCGCCTTCCTCGCCATCCTCCTGTGGTCGCGGACCCGGGATCTGGCCTGGATGCTCATCGTCATAGGAGTGATATCGAGCTACGCCGATATCCTGTTCGGCCTCCTCGCCCGCTTCGGACTCGTCGACGAATCCCGTTTCGCCCTCTTGGGCATTCCCGTAGGCAGGATCCTCCTTTCGAACCTTCCTTATCTTTTCCTCTGCGCCGCCCTCCTCGTCATGATCTCGAGGAAGCGGATCCGCTAGCCGGGCCTCCCTTCGGGTCGGCCAAGCGTCCCTCCTCCCCGGCTCAAGCGGCGCCCGGCTCCGATCGCGTATGCAGGTATGCCCCTAATCGCCCACGAACCGTCGGGATTCGAAGGGAATCTCGTCAATGTCGAGGTGGATATTCGCCGCGGCATACCCGGAGTCGATCTCGTCGGTCTCGCCGCCGGCGCCGTCAAGGAGGCAAGGGAGAGGGTCAGGGCGGCCATCCGCAACTCGGGTTTCGAATTTCCCCTCGACAGGGTCCTCGTCAACCTCGCCCCAGCCGACTTGCCCAAGGAGGGAGCGGCCTACGACCTGCCGATGGCATTGGCCCTGCTCAGCGCATCAGGGACCTTGCCAGAGTCGGGCAGGCAGGTCCTCGCGATGGGAGAGCTGCGCCTCGACGGGTCGGTGCGACCGGTACGAGGAGTCCTCCCCGCCGTGGCAGCGGCCCTAGGCGCGGGCATAAGGCATTTCATCGTTCCCGAGGACAACGTCGCCGAGGCGAAGGCCTTGGGCAGGGGCCTCGTCTATCCCATCGGGCGATTGGCGGAGGCCCCGGCGATCATGGTCCTAGTGCGGGAAGGGGCCCGTCCTCCTCCCGGAACGCCCGGCCCCGACGACAAGGCCTTTCGCTACTCTCGGTCGACGGCTTGCGAGGGAGATCTCTCCGAGATCAAAGGCCAGGAGAGACTCAAGCGGGCCCTCGAAATCGCCGCCGCGGGAGGGCACAATATACTCCTCCTCGGTCCGCCGGGTTCGGGTAAGACGATGGCCGCGCGACGATTCATCGGATTGCTGCCGGACTTGAGCGAAGCGGCCGCCGTACAGGTAGCCTCGCTCTATTCGCTCTCGGGACTTCTCGGCAATGGGTCGTCCCTGCCGTCGAGGCCGCCTTTTCGAGCTCCGCATCACTCAGCCTCCTTGGAAGGGATGATCGGCGGAGGC
>CAYNFM010000056.1:0-22819 GCA_964396415.1 uncultured Treponemataceae bacterium
GTTGTCCTTGCGCACTTCCTGCAAGGTAGTGAGGAAGCGCGGGGTCGAGGGCGTCCAGCCGGCGGCTACATGATTGAAGAGGCGAATGACCGAATCGTGTCCTTGCGCGAAGGGGTCCTGAGAAATGGTCGTCGAGATACCGCCATTGATCACGTGCTCCATGGTTTCGTCGGTCAGGTCGTGGGCCACGACGAAGGTCTTCCCGGACCTGCCCGCGTCCATCACCGCCTTCGCCGCGTAAGACGGCGTATTGCCTTCCGCCATATAGATCGCTCCGAGGTCGCGGTAGCGCCTCATCAGATCCAGGGAGCTCGAATAGGTTTTTTCGCCCACCTCGAAGTTCTCGATCGTCTCGACTACCTCGATGGCGGGAAACCTCTCGGCCAGGACGCTCATGGCGCCCTTGCGCCTGAGAATGTAATTTACGGCATGAAGGTCGCTTAGGATGATGGCGACGCGTCCTCGGCCGGAGAGGATTCGGCCGAGGGCCTCCCCCGCGATCCGCCCCTCGGCGTAGCTGTCGGATCCGACGTAGCAAAGCCTCCGGCAGGGTTCGCTCGTGATCCCGTTGAAGGCTTCTATGCTTTCACGGAGAAGCTCGGCGCTGCTTGCCGCGAGACGCGCCACTTTCCCCAAATGGCCATGGATCGCGATCGCGGACGGGCTCACGGCCGGCGCCTCCGCCTTCAGGTCTCCCGTCGTAAGCTTAGCGAGGTTCGAGGATAGCCCCGCGAGGCCGTCCTTGATGCGCAGTTGAAAAACGACCAAAGCCCGAGCGGGGCGGGCGACTTCCCTCGTATACATGATCCAACCGAACAGCGCCAGGAGGAAGCCGATGCCGAGCGTCGCGATCATGAGGGCCCCTGGCTCGGACTTGCCGCCGACAAATAAGAGGCCCGAAGCGAGGATAAACAGGCACATCGCGGGAAACAGGAATCGCAGGAGGCCGGCCGACGGCGGAGGGCGCCTCATGAGCGGCGTCCCCTATTGCCGGCATCGATTTTGAAGTCGCAAGCCGCTGGCAAACCCTAACCCTCCTTGACGAAGCGAACGAACCCGAGGCCGGACTTCATGCAACTCTTATTCGCGCGGGGGGATTTGTCAATAGTCGGGGCAGCCGCCGAGGCTCGCTAGCCCCCGGATGCGCCTTCGAGCGCGGCGATGTCGAGCTTCTTCATCTTGAGGAAAGCGGTAGTCACGCGCGCGCGTCGCGCGGGGTCCTCAGAGCTCATCAACCTGCCCAGGGCCCGCGGAACTATCTGCCAGGAAAGGCCGTAGCGGTCCTTGAGCCAGCCGCACTGCTCTGCCTCAGGATGCGCGGAAAGCTTCCCCCAGTAGCGGTCGATCTCCGCCTGATCGTCGCAGTAGACCATGAAGGAGATGGCCTCGTTGAAGGTAGAGCCGTGATCGAGGGCGCTGTCCATCGCCGCGAACTCCTGGCCCTCGAGGCCGAAAGCCGCGTGCTTGACTAAATCCTTCCCGTTCGGGTCCTCGCCGGGGCCGTAGCGGAGGACATGGTCTATCCGCGCCTTGCCGAACAGCGACGCGTAGAAGGAGACGGCTTCCTCGGCCTTCCCGCACTGCTCCCCCGTGAACATGAGGGTCGGAATGATCCTCTGGCCGATCGCCGCGCCTCCATTGTACATCAGTTGCCAGGAGAGACCGAAGGCGTCGACGACCCAGGCATAGCGCCCGGAGAAGGGATATGCATCCAGGGGCATGAGTTCCGACCCGCCCTCGAGGAGCCTTCCCCGGAGCCGGTCGACTTCGGCCTTGGTTTCGCAGCCGACGAGAAAGGAAACGGCCGGAGTGAACTTGAACTCGGGACCGGCCGAGAGAAGCGCGAAGTCCTGTCCCGCGAGCGAGATGGACATGGTCTCCACCGTCCCCGAGGGCGTGTCCGAGATAGTCGATCTGCTCGTGATGCGCGAATTCGGGAAGAGCGACGTATACAGCTCAGCGGCCGTAATCCCGTCGCGATCGAACCAGAGATGGGGAACTATCTTCTGCATAGCCTAGCTCCTTTAGGGATCCATGCGGAAAAAGTACTGCTTTTCACTTCGAAAAGCTAAAGATGTTCCGTTTCCTTCGAAGCCACGGCTTTTTTTCGACGACGCAGAAAAGCGCCCACCTTCTCTTTACGAGCCTATCGCCTTCCCTCACGTCGAGCCTTTCCAGGACTTCCTTGTTCGAGCCGAGCCCTTACTCATCTGATCCCGTGGATACGGAAACCTTGACACCGACGGCCGCCGGGCCGAGAATGAGTCCGCGTGGTCGTGTCGCGATCAAAACAGTAGGAGAAGAAAATGCCGAGTCCAGTGATATTCGTCCATGCATCGAGGGTTCCTGGTTGAAGAACCATTATGCGGTCGACTCTCAGTTTGGACCAGGGTTTACCCTATATGATCTATCCGCGCCAGGCCATTAGCCTGATCTATTCGGCGATGATGAACGAGCCGCGGCAAGACATCAACCCTGCCCGCTATGTGCTCACCATACAAGGGAAGCCTCAAGGCCATCGAAGCCTTGCTCCCCGGCGCGAGGGATTTTTTCGGCTAGGAGCGCGATACGTCGATGCGTCAAGCCGCTCGGACCTGGACATTTTCGATCGGGACAATCCCTCCTTTCGGTCTTCGACGACAGGAACGCCTTCCCGAAAGGATTTTTCCAGCGGAGACCGGACGACGCCGGAAGCTTCGCCGCCGAGAAGGAGGGCTGTGCACATCCCTTTCATCTCCCCGCGCCATGCTCTCGCATCTTCAACGCTTAGCCAAGGAGAGCTCCGTGAATGAATCCAAGACCATCGCCCTCGTCGCCCACGACAACATGAAGCAGGACCTCGTCGAATGGGCCGAGTTCAACTACCATACCCTGCTTCGCCACAGCCTCGTCTGCACCGGAACGACGGGGATGCTCGTCGACGTGGCGATCAGGGCCAAGGCAGGCGAGGACCTGCCGGCGGGCTTCGAGATCAGGCGCCTCAAGTCCGGGCCCCTCGGGGGCGACCAGCAGCTCGGGGCCCTCATCGCCGAGGGCAGGATCGATTGCGTCATCTTCTTCTGGGATCCCATGTCCCCGCATCCGCACGACGTCGACGTGAAGGCGCTGCTCAGGATCGCCGTCCTCTACAACATCCCCATGGCCTGCAACCGCGCGACGGCCGATTTCATCATCTCCTCGACCATCCTCGAAAAAGCCTACGAGCCCGTCGTCAAGGATTTCTCGAGCTATATTCAGCGCGCGATTCCTTGACGCCGGCTAATGCACGAGTTGAGAGAATCGCCGATACAGAAGAGCCAGCATGATGATTCCGAAAACGACGATGAAAGCGATTCTCCTGCCGTCGATCTTTCTCCTATTCTTTCGCTTCACGACTTCCTCCTGAGTCGAGGGAATCAGATTTCCGGCGATTGCAAGTTAGTGTATCTTCCCGCTTTCGTATCCGCTCGCTAATTCTCGAATTCGAGAATGACCCTGGTGCCGTTTCCCCTCTCGATCCTTATGCTGGCGTCGATCTGCCTCGACAGTTGGTTTATCAGCATGAGCCCGAATCCCGTCGAATCGTTGAAATCGACGGTTTCCGGCATGCCGATGCCGTCGTCATGGATGCTGAAGCGGATTTTTCCGTCTGTCCGGCGGGCCGTTATCGAAATGACGCCGCCGTCGTCGTCGAAGGCGTACTTCATTATGTTCGTTATCAGCTCGTTGATTATAATGCCCAGCGTTTGCGAGGTCTTGGCGCTCAGGATGAAATCCTCGAGGTCGGTCGCTATCCTTACCGAATCGCCGTTGGGGAAATTCCCGACGATTTCCTCGATCAAGGTCGGCAAATAGGTCTTAATGGAAATATTGCGGAAAGACGAATCCTGATACAGCTTATCATACAATACCAACATGCATTGGAATCGGCTTTCGATGTCTTTCAAGGCTTCGAGGGACTTGGCATCGGTGAGGTATTTCTGCTGGAGCGAAACCAGGCTCTTCATCATCGTCATGTTGTTCTTTATCCTGTGATGGACTTCCTTGAGTATGAGCTCTTTTTCCTCGAGGAGAGCGATGATCTTGTTTTCCTGCGTCTTGCGATCGTCGATATCCATTATCACGCCGGCGATCCTGGAAGAAGCGCTCGAGCTCTCCCTGACGAGGCTCCCGACCAAATAATACCATTTATATTTACCATTTTCGCCGAGGACCCTGCACTCGATCTCGTATTTCTCGCTAGCGCCTCCCAGCAGCGCCGCCCTTCCATTCGAGATGAGGCCGACATCGTCAGGATGGAGCAAGGAAATGAAATCGCGTAAATTCTCGAATCTCTCGGCGGAATAACCGAACATGCCAACGATGCGCAGATCGAAAAGAAGCTTTTCCGAAGCGACATCGAGCTCCCACCATATTATTTTCGCGGTCTTCATCGTCTTGTCGAGACTATCGGTGTACTCGCGTATCCTGTTTTCCGCGGTCTTGCGTTCGGTGATGTCCTTTGCCAAGGCGAGGCTTACCTTATCGGAGATCCTGACGGCGTCTACGGCCCACCAACGTGCCGAGCCGTCCCTATGACGAAACCTCCTTTCGGATTTCACGAAGCCCGTTCCCGAAATTTCCTCGACGCGGCTCCGCTCATCGCCTTCCGCTTCGTCCACCAGGAAATCCGAGACCGACATTCGCAACAGCTCTTCTTTGGCATAGCCGGTTAAATCGCATGCTGCCTTGTTGACTTCGATAAAGCACCCCGACTCCTCTATCGCGAATACGCCATCCGTGGCGTTTTCAACGTAGCTGCGGTATTTCGCCTCGCTCAGTATCAAGTCCTGCTCGATGCGCCTACGGTCGGTGGTATCGCGGAAGATCGCCCCGAAAAGCCTGCCGCCGTCGATGTGGACGACGAAATGGGAGGTTTCCAGGCATTTCTTTTCGCCTCCTACGGTTTCAATCTCCCCTTCGACCACGTTCAGGAAACGACTTCTTTGCGCAAGGGCGTCTTGGACGAATTTTTTCATCGCCTCCAATCTTCCTGGCGTCCTCAAGTGTTCCGGGGTCAGCCTCCACTGCATCTGCCATAATGGCTTGCCGAGAGCCTCATCCTCCCCGACTCCGGTCATCGCGGCGAAGCTCCCGTTCCAGGTCGTGATATTCCCGCTTTCATCGGTAATTACGATTCCATCGCGAGACTGCTCGATGATCGCGCGGTTCTTTTCTTCGCTGTTCCTCAAGGCGATCTCGTCCCGCTCCCGCCGGCTGACATCCCCTACTACCGCGATGGAGTTGTATGGCTCCTTTTGCCCGGCCAAACCGTCGCCGGCGATCTTCCTCTCCGTAATATCTATGGTAAACCCGTTCACGACCTCGTCGGTTTCATCATAATACGACGACAGCAAGAACCATTTGGTCCTGCCGTCGCGCATTATCGTCTTTACCTCGAAGTTGGAAACCGATTTATCCTCGAGAAGGGCTTTCTCGTAGTCTTTCAATCTCTCTCGATCGGCCCATCGCTGAGTTATGTCGCCATAATGCGTTAAAAAATCCTCCTCGTCATCGCATTCGAGCTGCTCCATCTCGCGCCTGTTGAAGAATACGTACTCGCCGCTCAATTTCCGCTGGAAAATCCCGATAGGCGCGTTATCTATGACGAATCGGTACCTGGCCTCGCTCTTGCATCGAGCCTCCTCCTCCGCTTTCTCTTTTCCCCTGGATTCGAACAGCCGGAACGCCATTTTAATGCTCGCATCGAGCACGGGCATCCCCGAATTCTTCAGGACGTAGCCATATGAAGAGATCGAATCGGTCTTCCTCACTATGTCGGACTCGAAGTGGCTCGAAAGGAAAACTATAGGTAGATCCTTTTTCTTCAGTATTTCAGACGCTGCCTCGGTCCCATCGATTCCCTCCCCCAGATCGATATCCATGAGGACCATGTCGTAGCGCTCCGGCGTATCGAAGGCCTCGATAGCTTCTTCGCCCGTTCTCGCAATGCTGACGCCATAGCCATATTGCCGTAACGAGGCTTGCTCATCCATCGCTATCAGGGATTCGTCTTCCACCAGCAATATCGTTTTACTCTTCTCGGCATTCATGGGTTCGCCTCCCAATCGGACCGGATTCGTCCCAGGGACAAGTCTCGAGTATAGGTCCTTTTTACGGAAGCGCAACCGGCGATGATGCAAGAGCGGTTGGTGATTATTGATATACGACACAAATTAACACGGGCTCCCACGCTTTGTCTTTCGATCCGTTCGTGGTTACCTTTAGTAAGGATTCAATTCGGACAAAGGAGTTTAGCATGGCTCAAAGCATTCGCGCGATACGGTTTCACGAATACGGCGGTTCGGACAAGCTCATCCTCGAGACGGTCCCGCGCCCCGAACTCAAGGCGGATGAGGTCCTGGTCAAGGTTCATTACGCGGGTGTCAACCCGGTCGACTGGAAGATCCGCTCGGGCTACCTGAAAGACTTCATGCCGGTCCCGCTGCCCTACACGCCCGGCATCGACGTCTCGGGCATAGTCGAAGAAGTCGGTGCCGGGGTCAAAGGCCTGATCAAAGGCCAGGCCGTCTTCGGAGTCGCCAAAGGCGGCTATGCGGAATACGCGGTCGCCGCCGCCGCCGACCTCGTCCCCAAGCCCGCCAATGTCAGCTTCGAGGCGGCCGCCACCCTGCCCGTCGGGGCGCTGACGGCGTGGAAGGCGGTCGAGGACGCGGGCGTGGCGAAGGGCCAAACCGTCGTAATCCAAGGCGCAGCGGGCGGGGTCGGACAATTCGCGGTCCAGTTCGCGCGCTTGAAGGGCGCCAAGGTGATCGGAACGGCCTCCGCAGGCAACGAAGGCTTCGTAAAGAGCCTCGGAGTCGAGAAGGCAGTCGACTATAGGAAGGGCTTGGCGGAATCCGGGGTGAAGGACGTCGACGCCGTCATCGACACGGTCGGCGGAGATACCCTGGAAAACTCCTATGCCCTCGTCAAGAAGGGCGGTACCCTCGTAACGATCGCGGGAATGGTGTCCGAAGACAAGGCGAAGGCGCGGGGCATCAAGGCCCTCGGCTCGGGGAGGGGCCCCGCCGAGCTCTTGAAGCAGATCGCCGATTTGATGACCAAGGGCAGCATCCGATCCGAGATCGGTCGGGTCTTTCCCCTCGCCGACGCGAAGGGCGCCCAGGATCTCAGTCAAAGCGGGCACGGACGAGGACGAATTCTGCTGAAAGTGCAAGATTAGGCTTTCCGAGGCGATCCTGGCGGGAAAGGCCTGCCGGAGATAAAGACCTGAACGACGGGTGGATCGGCAGGTCTTTATCGATGAAAAACTTGACGCATTCTTGTATACAGAATACAGTATTCAACAATGATAACCCGTGAAAGACTCAGCACGGACGTCCACCAGGAGCTGCTCAACCGGATAGTCAGGGGCGAAGTCGGAGCGGGACAGCGGCTTAAGGATGCTGAAGTCGCCGAAGAGCTCGGAGTAAGTCGCACGCCGGTACGAGAGGCCTTGTTGAGGCTCGAGAGGGAAGGCTTCATCTCTTCCCAGAAGCATATGGGCTTTTCGGTAAAGCGGCTTCAGGAATCGGAAATCCGCGAGGTCTATCCTCTCGTTCGCCTCCTTGAATGCTCGGCCCTCGACACGGCTCCGCTTCCCGGAGCGGAGAGATTGGAAAGGCTGAAGGATCTGGGAACCGCGCTCAGACTCGAGGGCTCGGATCCCCTTCGCCGAATCGAGCTCGACTCGGCCTGGCATAGGACTCTCATAGAAGAGAACGGGAATCAGCATCTCCTACGCATACTCGCCGACCTCAAGCGGATACTTCTGCGCTACGAATATGCTTTCATGCAGGACGAGGACCTGGTCGCGAGGTCGGCGGCCGAACACGAAGCCATCGCGCTCTCCATGAAAAAGGGCGAGCGCAGGGAAGCGCTCAAGCTCCTCGGCGCGCATTGGGAACGCTGTACGAAAGCGACCTTGGCCGACTTCCTGGCGAACGGGGGAAGGGCGTGAGTCTACGCTTCCTCGTCAACGACTCCGTCGTCGAGACTTCGAGCTGGGCTATGACTCCTGCCCTCGACTTCATAAGGAGGAATCTCGGCCTGACC
Source organism: uncultured Treponemataceae bacterium (assembly GCA_964396415.1). Classification (GTDB taxonomy): domain Bacteria; phylum Spirochaetota; class Spirochaetia; order Treponematales; family Rectinemataceae; genus UBA1306. The sequence continues at coordinate 8,077 of CAYNFM010000056.1, forward strand.
GGTACCAAGGAAGGTTGCCGAGAAGGGGACTGCGGAGCCTGCGCCGTGCTCGTGGGCGAGCGAACCGAGGGTTCCTATTCCTACAAAGCCATGCCTTCCTGCCTTCTCGCCCTGGGTGAGCTCGACGGCAGGCATTTAGTCACGATAGAAGGACTCGCGGCCGGAGGGCCGACGGCGGTGACTCGGGCCATCGCCGAGGCCAACGGGAGTCAGTGCGGATTCTGCTCTCCCGGATTGGTCGTGAGCCTGACGGCCTACCTTATGTCCGGATCGACTCGGGGCGAAGAGGGGCTCTCGGTCGAGGGAGCCTATTCGGCGATCGAGGGCAACCTCTGCCGCTGCACGGGATACGGCTCGATCAAGCGCGCGGCCGCGAGATTGGTCGAGGAATTCTCGCGGTTACCCGCCGATCCAAGACAGCGTCTCGCGGCCCTGGTCTCGGCCGATGTCGTCCCGCCATCACTGCTCCGCTTCGTCGAGGGAAGGTCGCTGCCGGCGGAGAACGGTCCGAATGGCCGCCGGGCGAACGACATGGTCCTCGGCGGTTTTCCCCTTGGGGGAGGAACGGATTTCTTCGTTCGCAATCCCGAGCCCGATCCCGCGGCTTATCCCGAGTTCGAGTTCCTCGACCGAAGGCCCGAGCTGAGGCGGGTCGAGCTTCGCTCTTCCGGCGTCGCCCACGGGACCTGTCTCGAACTGGGCGCCGCCCTCACCTGGCGGGAATTCTTCTCGGAGCCGAAGGTCTTGAAGCTCGTCCCGGGCATCGAGCATTTCGAGAAGGCGCTTGCCAGTCCCCTGGTCCGCGAGCGGGCTACGATCGGCGGCAACATCGCCAACGCCTCTCCGGTCGGCGACCTGACGGCGATGCTCCTGGCCCTCGGGGCCCGCGTGCGTATCGAAGGTTCGGGCAGGGGCGCCCGCGAGCTTCCCCTCGAGCGCCTCTTTCTCGGCTACAAGAAGCTCGACCTTTCGCCTTCCGAAGGCGGGGCCCCGGGCGAGTTCATCTCCGCGGTCCTCCTGCCCGCCTCCCGCCCCTTCGCATTCTTCAATTTCGAGAAAGTTTCCAAGCGCGAGCGGCTGGATATCGCGGCAGTCAACACCGCTGCCAGCTTCGCGCTCGGGGAGGACTCGGAAAAGGCCGGCCCGCGGATCGCGCGGGCGCGGCTCTCGGCCGGCGGAGTGGCTCCGGTGCCCCTCGTACTCGAGAAGACCGGGGCTTTCCTCGAAGGGAGGACGCCGGATGCCGAGACGGCCGTCGAGGCGGCGCGGATCGCGGTGTCGGAAGCCTCCCCCATAGGCGATGTCCGCGGCAGCGCCGATTACCGGCGACGGCTCCTCGGACGCCTCGTGCTCGGCCACTTCCTCCGGCTCTTCCCCGGCATCGGGCTCGAGGAAGCCGGCCTTGAGGGGGCCATGACGTGAAGCCCATCTCCGAATCCGAGCTCAACCTCGCAGGCGCGACTCGCTATCTCGACGACCTGCCCGAGACGGCGGGGCTGCTCCACGGCTCGCCGCGGACGAGCCCCACGGCCCGGGGCCGGCTGAAGGGGATCGACGCGACGGCGGCGCTGTCCCTGGACCCCTCGGTGAGAGTCCTGACCGCGAGGGATATCCCCGGCAGGAACCGGATCGGCGACGGGGAGCTGGACGAGCCCCTTCTCGTGGACGGCGAATGGTCCTACATGGGCCAGTGCCTGGCCCTCGTCCTCGCCTCGAGCACGAGCCTCGCGCGCAAGGCCGCCGCCCTCCTTCGCATCGACTACGAGGAGCTCGAAGGCGTCACGGATCCTCGCGCGGCCGCGGCTAAAGGCGACTTCATCCTGCCTTCCCGAACCATGCGGGCGGGAGACCCGGCAGCCGTATTCCCGCGCTGCGCCGTCGTCGCAGAGGGCCGCGTCGAGTCGGGAGGACAGGAGCACGTCTATCTCGAGACCCAGGGCGCGATCGCCGAGAGCAGGGAGGGCGGAAGGATATTCCTATTGTCGGGCACGCAGGCGCCGACGGGGGTACAGCGCCTCGTTGCCTGCCTCCTGGGTCTCGCCATGAACGCCGTCGAGGTCGAGACCAGGCGACTCGGCGGGGCCTTCGGCGGCAAAGAGGAGCAGGCGGCGGGATGGGCCGCCCTGGCGGCGCTCGGCGCATGGAAGACCGGGAAGACCGTCAAGGTCTACCTGAATCGTCGCGAGGACATGGGCTGGACGGGCAAGCGCCATCCCTACTCGAGCGACTATAAGCTGGGCCTCGACGCCGAGGGGCGCATCCTGGCCTTCGAGGCCGATTACTATCAAAACTCCGGCGCCTGCTGCGACCTCTCGCCGGCCATCCTCTCGCGCACCCTCTTCCACGCCGCGAGCGCCTATCGCGTGCCCGCCATCCGCGTCACGGGGCTGATGTGCCGCACCAATCTCCCGCCCTTCACTGCCTTCCGCGGCTTCGGGGCGCCCCAGGGCGTCTTCGTAATGGAGTGCGCCCTCGACGCCGCGGCGCGAAAGGGCGGATGGGATCCCGTGGAGCTCAGGCGAAAGAACCTCCTCGCGGAGGGGGATCGATTCCACTTCGGCCAGCCCGCGTCCGACTGCCGCGCCGGCGCTTGCGTAGACCGGGTCCTCGAGCTCTCGCGCTGGAAAGAGCTCCGGGGGAGAATCGAGGCCTTCAACGAGTCCCACCGCCTGGAGAAGCGGGGCGCGGGGATCCTGCCTATCTGCTTCGGCATATCCTTCACCAAGCTCGCGATGAACCAGGGCGGAGCCCTCGTCCACGTCTATTCCGACGGCTCGGTCTCCGTCTCGACGGGCGCGGTGGAGATGGGGCAGCAGGTCTCGCGGAAGCTCCAGGTCGTCGTCGCGCGGGCCTTCGGGATCCCCGAGAGTCTCGTCCGCGTCGACTCCACCCGGACGGCCTCGGTGGCGAACACCTACCCGACCGCGGCGAGCACGGGCTCGGACATCAACGGGATGGCCGCGCTCGCCGCCTGCGAGGAGATCCGCGGCCGGCTCCTCGGCCTCGCGTCGACGGGGCTCGACTGGAAAGAGCTCGTCGGCAAGGCCCACGACGAGAGGATCGACCTCTCCGCCCACGGCTTCTACGCGACGCCGGACCTGCGCTACGACGCGGAAGCCGAGCGGGGGAGTCCCTTCGCCTATCACGTCTACGGATGCGCCGTCGTGACGGCCACGCTGGATGTCCTGCGAGGAACCTACCGCTTCGACGAGGCCTACATCGTCCACGACGTCGGCGAGAGCATCGACCCGGACGTGGATCTCGGGCAGGCCGAGGGCGCCTTCGCCCAGGGCCTCGGCTGGGCCGCCCTGGAGGATCTGCGCTACGACGAGACCGGCCGGCTTCTCTCCGATACGCTATCCACCTACAAGCTGCCCGACCTTCGCTTCATGCCTCCCGTCCTGAAAGTCGAGTTCCTCGCCGACGCCCCCAACTCGAAGGCGGTGATGCGCTCTAAGGCTATAGGGGAGCCGCCCTTCCTCTACGGGATGGCCGGCTACTTCGCCGTCCTCGAGGCCCTTCGCGCGGCGCGCGGCGGGGCCCGCGGCCATCCCGACGATTCCCCAGGCATGTACGACCTACCGATGACTCCCGAGAAGGCCCTCGATTATATCCAAGGAGCCCGACCATGATCCTCCGAAACGGTCTAGTCGCCCTACCGGGCGAAGCGGACTTCAGGCGCAGGTCCCTGCGGGTCAGGGGGGAACGCCTGGCCGAGATCGCCGAGGGCCTCGAAGCCGCCCCTGGCGAGGAAGTCGTCGACGCCTCGGGCCTCCTCGTCCTGCCCGGGGCCATCGATCCCCACGTCCACTTCGACGAGCCGGGCTTCACCTCGCGCGAGGACTTCCGCCACGGCAGCTCCGAGGCGGCGCGAGGCGGGGTCACGACCGTGATCGACATGCCCTGCACCTCCCTCCCGCCCGTCATCGACTCGGCCGCCCTCGAGAACAAGCTCGCCCATATTTCCAAAAGCGCCGTCGTCGACTACGCATTGTACGGCGGCGTCTCGGGCCGCGCGGTCGAGGCGAGCCTGGCCGGAGGCATGGCCGAGCTGGCGTCCAGGGTCGTCGGCTTCAAGTGCTACTTCATCTCGGGCATGGAGAGCTTCACCCGCGTGACCCACGAGGATTTCGCGCGCATCGTCGCGGAAGGCGAGCGCTTGGGCCGACCGATCCTCCTTCACGCCGAGGATCTCGACTACGTGACGGCGGCCACGGCGCGCGTCAAGGCGGCGCGCGGCGGCGCCAGGGCCGAATGGTCGGATTACGCCGACTCGCGGCCCGAGGCGGCCGAGCTCGCGGCCGTCGCGTCGGCCCTCGCCCTGGCCCGCGGCCGCGAATCCGCCCTCCACATAGTCCACGTCGGGACGGCCGCCGCGGCCGAGCTCGCCGCCGCCGCCGGCGCGAGCTGCGAGACCTGCGCGCACTACCTGGCTTTCGGCCGCGAGGACTTCGCCGAAAAGGGCGCAGCCCTCAAAACCGCTCCCGTCGTCAAAGGAAGGGCCGAGCGCGGCAGGCTCTGGAAGCTCCTCGCCTCGGGCGCGATCGATTTCCTCGCGAGCGACCACGCTCCCTCCTCGCGCGAGGAGAAGGAGACTGGCGATGTCTGGAGCGCCTACGGCGGCATCCCAGGCGTGGGCACCGGCTTCCTCTACCTCTATTCCGAGGGCTTCGTCGGAGGCCGCCTAAGCCTGCCCCGCTTCCTCGAGGCCAGCTCGGGAGCGGCCGCGAGGCGTTACGGTCTGTCGGCGCGAAAAGGGGCCTTGTCCCCGGGCAAGGACGCGGATCTCGCCTTGATCGATCCTTCGGCCAGCACGAGAATCGAAGGGGCGAGGCTCCTGTCCAAAGGCAGGATCACGCCCTTCGAAGGCATGGTCCTTTCCGGCGCCGTGGCGGCCACCTACGTCCGCGGCCGCATCGCCTACGACGCGAAGTCGGGAATCGTGGCCGAGCCGGGCAGCGGCCGCTTCCTGACATGGGGGTATACGTGAGCAAGATCATGGACACGACCGGCCTCGGCGAGCTCTTGGCGCGCATCGCGGGCGAATTCCGCGCCAAGGGGACGATCTACGACATCCCCGAAAAGGCCTTCCTCGCCGCCTTCGATCTCGAGGCTTCCAGTCCCGGCCTCGAGATCATGGGGGGCCGCGCCTCGCTGCCCGTCGGCCCCGCCGCCGGCCCGAGCAGCCAGATAGCGCCCAATCTCGTGGCGGCCTATCTCGCGGGGGCGCGCGTATTCGAGCTCAAGACCGTGCAGGTGAAGGACGCTCTCGACATAGACAAGCCCTGCATCGACGTCCTCGACGAGGGCCACAACACGGAGTGGTCGACCGAGCTCACGCTGACCGCGGCCCGCGAGGAGTACCTGCGCGGATGGATCGCGATCGGGCTCCTCGCCTCGATATTCTCGCCCTCGCCGCGCGCATTCATCTTCAACCTGTCCGTGGGCTACACCCTCGAGGGAATCCGAAGCCCCTCGATGGACGCCTTCATCGAGGCGATGAGGGCGCCTGCCGAGACGGCTTTCTGGAAAGGCGCGATGCGCGAACTCGAAACCTTCGTTGAGTCCGAGTCTTTCCGCTCCTCATTCGCCCGCGACGGAGACGGCGCCGGCCTCATGGCGAGGGTTCGGGGACTCGTCGCCGACTTCCCCTCCTCGCCGGTCCACTCGGTCACCCTTTCGACGATGCACGGCTGTCCGCCCGAGGAAATCGAGCGCATCGGCGCCTACCTCATCGAAGACAAGGGCTTCGACGCCTTCGTGAAGCTCAACCCCACCCTCCTCGGCTTCGACGAGGCCAGAGCCATCCTCGACGAGACGGGATGGAAGACTATCGAGATGCATCGCGACAACTTCGAGCGCGACCTGCAGTTTCCCGACGCTCTCCGCCTGATAGCCTCGCTCGACGCCAAGGCCAAGGCCCGCGGCAGGAGCTTCGGCATCAAGCTGTCCAACACCCTCGCCAACGAGAACCGTGGTTCCTCTCTCCCGGGCGGCGAGCGCTACATGTCCGGGCGGGCTCTCTTTCCCCTGACCGTCAGGCTCGCGGCCGATCTCGCCGCCGCCCTGCCGGCATGGGAATCGCGCTTTTCCTACTGCGGCGGAGCCTGGGCCGCGAACTCGGGCAAACTGATCGCGGCCGGTCTTGGACCCGTCACGATCGCCACCGACATCCTGAAGCCGGGTGGCTACCTCCGCCTCCTACCCGCCGCTCGCGCCGCCGTCGCCGCCCTCCCCTCCTCTCCGGGTCGCCCGGACGCCGCCGCCCTCGCCCGCCTCGCCGATTTCGCCCTCGCGGCTCCCGAATACCGCTTAGGATGGAAATCGGGCAAGGCCGCCATCCCGAGGAGCCTTCCGCTATACGACTGCTTCGCCGCGCCCTGCATCGAAGCCTGTCCCGTGGGCCAGAAGGTTCCCGAATATATACGGCTCGGGGCCAAGGACGCCTCCGACGCGGCCCTGGCCTGCATCATCGAGGACAATCCCCTGCCCTTCGTCACGGGCACGCTCTGCGATCATGCCTGTCAGGAAGCCTGTTGCCGCAACGACTACGAAGGCCCGGTCGAGATACGGGCGGTCAAGCTCGCCATCGCCAAAACGAGGGCCGAGGCGGGCACGGGGGCGGCCGCGCTCCCGGTCGCTGCCGCGCCGCGCGGCTCGCCCTTCCCGGGCAAAGTCGCCGTGATAGGAGCCGGCCCGGCCGGGCTCGCCTGCGCGCACTACCTGGCCCTCGCTGGAGCGCCCGTCGCCGTATTCGACGGGGCCGAAGTTTCGGGGGGGATACCGGCCAACGTAATCCCGCGCTTCCGCCTTCCCCTGGCGGATCTGGCCGCCGACACCGAGAGGATCCGAGCGCTCGGGGCCGAGTTCCGCCTCGGCGAGCGCTCGGGGGGACGGATCGAAAGCCTGGCTAGTCTCGAGGCCGAAGGATTCACGAGCTTCTTCGTCTGCACGGGCGCGCCGGCGGCGAAGGAACTAGTTGTCGAAGGCGACGCGATTCCCGTCGTCGACGCTCTCTCGTTCCTCGCGGCCGCGTCGCGGCTTTCGGCCGGCGGCTCTATCGGCGACTGGCCCTACGGCCAGCCCAGGCACGTGGTTGTCGCCGGCGGCGGCGATACGGCGATGGACGCAGTGCGAGTGGCCCTCCGGCTTCCAGGGATCGAGGAGGTCCGTCTCTCCTACCGGCGAAGCCGGGACGAGATGCCGGCCGACGAAGAGGAACTGAAGTCCGCCTTGGAGGAGGGCGGAAAGCTGATGGAGCTGACACTTCCCGAAGGCTCCTATCTCGCCCCCGAAGGTCCCAGGCTCGTACTGCGCGCCATGAAGCTCGGCGAGCCCGAGGCTTCTGGCCGCAGGTCCGCGCAACCGACGGAAAGGACCGAGAACGTCGATTGCGAGCTCCTCGTCGCCGCCGTGGGAGAGACGCCCGACGCGTCCGTCCTGGCCTCCCTGGGAATACCCTGCGGACCCAAGGGGCTTCCGACATACGACCACGCGACACAGGAGACATCGCGACCGGGCGTCTACGTCGGCGGCGATGCGGCCCACGGCCCGGCATCGATCATAAGGGCGGAAGCCGACGGACGTCGCGCCGCCTTCGCGATGCTGCGGGCGGCGGGCATCGAGCCTCCGGCATCCGCGTACGTCCCTCCCGCGCCCGACGCCGACAAGCTGGCGGCCCGCGGCGAGTTCGTCCCGAGCGCTCGTCGCGGCTCGCCAGGCTTCGTCCTGCGCGAGGCGGAGCGCTGCCTGACCTGCGACTCCGCCTGCCTGCGCTGCGTGGAGGTCTGTCCCAATCGCTCCAACTTCGCCCTGCCGGCAAGGGCGGCGGAACTGACTCAGCCCATCCAGATCCTCCACGTCGACTCGCTCTGCAACGAGTGCGGCAACTGCGGCACCTTCTGCCCCTTCGAAGGCGAGCCCTACAAGGTCAAACCCACTCTCTTCAAGGATAGGGCCGCCATGGAGGACCTCCATGCCGGCTCGCCGGCCCGCGCCCTCAATCCGGGCTTCTGCTTCGTCGCTTCCGGGCACGAGGCCGGAGCGAGGCCTTCTCTTCTCGTGCGCGCCAGGCCCGGAGCGCCCATAGCTGAGCTGAGCTTCGCGGAATGGGCGGAGTCGGGCTCGGGAGACCCCATGGTCTCGCTCGCCCGAGCGGTCTTCAACGATCATCCTTATCTGCTGGGGGCTTCCTCATGACACTGTTCGAGAGCGTGCGCGTCATCTCCTTCGAGCCTCCGGCCGTCTCGGAGCCGATGGACGTCCTCGTCGCCGGCCCATCCGCGGAGGGCGCTCCAGGGACTATCATCGAGATGGGCGCGGGTCTGGCCGGGAAGTACCCCGGGGCGAAACGAGTCTCGGGCGCCTACTTGAGCCCCGGACTCGTCTGCGCCCACACCCACTTGTACTCGGCGCTGGCCAGGGGACTCATGGTCGACATCGCGCCCTCGAAGGACTTCGCCCAGCAACTCAGGCACCTGTGGTGGCGGCTCGACCGGGCCATCGACCTGCCCATCCTCGAAGCGAGCGCCCTCGCCGGCTGCGCGGACGCGGCCATGTCGGGGGTGACGAGCGTCGTGGACCACCATGCCGGGCCCGAGGCCATCGACGGGAGTCTGTCGGTCATACGCGAAGCCTACGAGGAGATCGGCATACGCGGCCTCCTCTGCTACGAGACGACCGACCGCAACGGCATGGAGGGCGCGCGCGCCGGGGTAGGCGAGAACCTGCGCTTCGCCCGCGAAATCGATGCCGATCGGGCGGGCGGCAAACGGCCTCTGGTCGATGCCGCGATCGGCGCCCATGCGGGCTTCACGGTAGGAGAGGAGACCCTCGCGGCCCTGGGCGACGCCGTCCGAATCTCGAAGCGAGGCCTCCACATCCATTCCGGCGAGGACAAGTTCGACGCGGTGGACTCGCGCTACCGCTTCGGCTCCGATCTCGCCGCCCGGCTCGACGCGGCCGGCTGTCTCGGGCCCAAGACGATAATCGCGCACGGGGTCTGGCTCACCGAGGCCGAAGTCGACCTCGTGAACGCCAGCGGCGCCTTCCTAGCGCACAACGCGCGCAGCAACATGAACAACGCCGTCGGCTACAACGCCCTCCTCCATCGCTTCGCCAACGTAGTCCTGGGAACGGACGGGATGAGCGCCGACATGCTCGAGGAGTTCCGCTTCGCGGCCTTCAGGCAGCGCGAGGCGGGGGGGCCCTGGTGGCCCGGGGACTTCCTCCGCTGCCTCGACCGCGGCAACAGGCTCATGGAGCGCTATATGGGCGGGGCCATCGGTCCGTCCAAGGGCCAGGCCTTCGGACGAGTGGTCCCCGGGGCGGTGGCGGATCTGGTGCTCTGGGACTACGATCCCCCGACGCCCTTCGTAGGGGGGAATATAGCCGGCCACATCGCCTTCGGGCTCTCGTCCCGGTCGGTACGGTCGGTCATGGTGAACGGGGCATTCGTCGTAGCGGACCGGTCGCCGGTCTTCGACGCCGACGGCATAGCGGCCAAAGCCAGGGTCGAGACCAAGAGGCTTTGGCAAAGAATGGAAGAGAGAGGTTGACATGGACAGCAGCGCGATACTGGAAAAGGCCCGGAAGTACAGGGACTACACCGCGAAGAACCTTTCCGAGATCATCAAGGTCCCGGGCTTCAGCTGCACCGAGAAAGAGAGGATCAAGCTCCTCAAGAGGATGTGCAAGGAAGCCGGGATGGAGGATATCCACACCGATGGCCTCGGGAGCCTCCTCGGACGCGTCGGCAAGGGCGGCAAGGTCCTGGTCTTCGACGCCCACATCGATACGGTCGGCGTAGGGGATCCGAGCCAGTGGAAGACGCCGCCCCATTCCGGCCTCATCGAGAACGGCCTCGTCCGCGGACGCGGCGCCTCCGACCAGCTGGGGGGCGCCGCATCCATGATCACCGCGGCCCGTATCCTCAAGGAAGCCGCCTACTCGGGGGGCTATACTATCTGGTTCTCCTTCACCGTCATCGAGGAGGACTGCGACGGGCTTTGCTGGAAGCACCTGATCGAGGAGGAGGGCTTCAAGCTCGACTTCGCGGTCTCCACCGAGCCGACGAGCTGCCGCCTCTACCGCGGCCACCGCGGGCGCATGGAGATACGGATCGACATCAAGGGAGTTTCATGTCACGGCTCGGCTCCCGAGCGCGGCGAGAGCGCCGCCTACAAGGCTGCCCGGGCCGCCCTGGCCCTGGAATCGCTCAACGCGCAATTGAAGAGCGACGACGACGGCTTCCTCGGCAAGGGCACCATCGTCGTCTCGCAGATCGAGGTCAAGGGTCCCTCGCAGTGCGCCGTCCCCGACCAGGCCATGCTCTATTGCGACAGGCGCCTCACCTGGGGCGAGGACGACAAGCTCGCGATGAGCCAGGTCGAGGCGGCCATGGCGGCGGCCGGAGTCGACAAGTTCACGGTGAAGATGCCCGAATACGCCCATGCGGCCTACACGGGCAAGGTCTACAGACAGGAGCTCTACTTCCCCACCTGGAAGATCCCCCCCGACCATCCTCTCGTGCTGTCGGGCATCGACGCCTACTCGGGCCTCTACGGCTCCCCTCCGGTCGTCGACAAGTGGACCTTCTCCACCAACGGCGTCGCCATCTGCGGGAGGCACAAGATACCAGTGATAGGCTTCGGTCCGGGCGACGAGGCCCAGGCCCACGCCCCCAACGAGATTACACGCGTCGACGACTTGGAGAAGGCCTCGGCCTTCTACGCCGCCCTTCCCTATTCCCTGGAGCGCGTCTATTCGCCGCGAGAGCGCCCGTGAATTGGAGCTACCGCTGCCCGAGCTGCGGCGCGGAGTACCCGATCGAGCCGGGGCGCTATCTCTGCGATTCCTGCTCGTCGGGAAACAGGCCCGGGATGCCCCTGGGCGGCATCCTCGAGTGCGTGTTCGACGGGATCGCCGCTCGGGGCGCCCGAGAGCCGGGGGCGATTCCGCTGCCGATCGAAGCCGAGTACTTTCCTCCCATTCCCGTAGGCGACACGCCCCTCTGGGCGCCGACGCGGCTGCGCGCCGAGCTGGGCTTCCCCGGCCTCTGGCTGAAGGACGACACCTGCGAGCCCTCGGGCTCCTACAAGGACCGGGCCTCGTACCTCGTGGCCGCCTTCGCCCGTAAGCACGGCATATCGGAGGTCGCCCTCGCCTCCACGGGCAATGCTGCCTCCAGCATGGCCTGCGTGGGCGCGGCGGCCGGACTCAAGGTCACGGTCTTCCTCCCCAAGTCGGCTCCCGTCGCCAAGCGGATCCAGGTCCTCCAATACGGAGCCGAGCTCCGGGAGATCGATGGCAGCTACGACCTGGCCTTCGACGCCTGTCTCGACTACACCGGCAGGACGGGCGTCCTGTCCCGCAATACCGCCTACAATCCCCTCACTATCGAGGGCAAGAAGACGGCTTCCTTCGAGTTGGCACGGGACCTGATGCGCGCCGGCTCGCGTCCTCCCGACCACGTCTTCGTGCCCGCCGGCGACGGCGTGATACTGGTCGGCGTCATGAAGGGCTTCGAGGACCTCTTGAGATTGGGCGAGATCGAAAGGATGCCCAGGGTATGGGCCGCCCAGGCCGAAGGCTCGAGCGCGATAGCGAGGGCCTTCAAGACGAAGGCCTCGGAGACGGGCGGCTTCGAGTTCCGCCCCTCGAGCACCATCGCGGATTCGATAGCCGTCGACGCCCCTCGCAACGGCATCTTCGCCCTTTCGAAGCTGAAGAAGCACGAGGGAGCCTGCGTCGTCGTCACGGACGACGAGATACTCGAGGCGCAGCGGCTCGTCTCGTCGCGGGCGGGGCTCTTCGCGGAGCCTTCGAGCGCCTGCGCCTTCGCCGGATTCATGAAGGCGAGGGCCTCTATACGGAAAGGCGAGGTCGTCGTTGTCATGCTTACCGGATCGGGCTTGAAGGACATCAAGAGCGCGGCCGTCGCCGTCGGCTCGAAGTACTAGGGTAGCGGGCAAGGAGCCATAGATGATCGACCTGAACGTGAACGAAGCCCAGAGGCAGAAGAACATCAAGCGCTGCAGGGAGAAGAGGATCCTCCTGCCGACCTTCGCCCAGATGCGCGATCCCTCCAAGGTGCCGGAGGCCGTCAAGAAGGAGCTGTCGGGCATCGGCCTCTGGGACGTGCACAGCCGAAACCTCTTTCGCGTAACCTGGCACAACGAGCCCAGGGAGAGGGGCGGCGCCTTCGGCGGAGTCAACTTCGTCGAGTTGCCCGGCGCGATAACGGGGACCCGGGCGCGCATCGTCGGCCTCGCCGGCAAGTGGTTCCCGACGGGGGCCCACAAGGTGGGCGCCGCCCTGTCCTGCCTCCTGCCCGAGCTCGTGACCGGCCGCTTCGATCCGACGACCAAGAAGGCCGTGTGGCCGAGTACGGGTAACTACTGCCGCGGAGGTGCCTATGTCTCGCGCCTCCTCTCCTGCCCCAGCATCGCGATCCTTCCAGCGGGCATGTCCCGAGAGCGCTTCGACTGGCTCCGGACCATGGCCGAGGAAGTGATAGCTACGCCCGGTTCCGAGTCCAACGTCAAGGAAATCTTCGACAAATGCAGGGAGCTCGAGGCCACCCGCCCCGAGGCGGTCATCTTCAATCAGTTCGACCAGCTTCCCAACCACCTCTGGCACTACTCCGTCACCGGCCCGGCCATGGAGGAAGTCTTCGGGCAGATCGCGCGGGCGGGGGATCATCTGGCCGGCGCCGTCCTTTCTTCCGGCTCCGCGGGCACGCTCGGAGCCGGCTCCTACCTTCGCGCGCGCTTCCCCGGCGCCAAGGTGGCCGTGGCCGAGGCCCTCCAGTGCCCGACCATCCTCGAGAACGGCTACGGCGAGCATCGGATCGAGGGCATAGGAGACAAGCACATTCCCTGGATCCACAACCTCCGCGATACCGACGTGGCGATGGCCATCGACGACGAGCTTCCGATGCGCTTCATCCGCCTCTTCAACGAGGAGGCGGGCCGAAGGCTCCTCGCCGAGGCCGGCGTATCCCCCGAGGTCCTCGCGAAGCTGGACTGGATCGGCATCTCCGGCGTAGGCAACCTCCTCGGGGCGATCAAGTTCGCGAAATACTTCGAGCTCGGAGAGCATGACGTGGTCTTTACGATGTTCACCGACTCGATGGCCATGTATGGGAGCCGCCTCGAGGAGCTCGAAGCCGAGCGCGGCCCCTACGACCAGCGCCAGGCCGATCGCGACTGCGACCGGCTCCGGGGCCTCTCCGTCGATTACCTCCTCGAGCTGAGCCACGTGGACAAGCGGCGCATCCACAACCTCAAGTACTTCAGCTGGATCGAGCAGCTCGGCAAGGACCTGGGCGAGCTCCGGGCCCAGTGGGACGACTATCGCGCCTATTGGGGCGGGCTCCAGGACCAGGTCGGCGCCCTCGACGCGATGATCGACGATTTCAACCGCGAGATCCTGAAGTGATCCTGCTCAAGAATTGCCTCGCGGTTTTTCGCCCTGACTGGCCCGCGGCCGGCGGCATCGACATCCTGATCGAAGGCAATCGCATAACGCGCATCGGCCGAGGGACGCCCGCCCCCGCCGGCGCCAAGGTCCTGGACGCGTCCCGACACGTCGTCCTCCCGGGCCTCGTCAACACCCACCACCACTTCTACCAGACCCTCACCCGCGCCCTGCCCGCCGTCCAGGACGCCAAGCTCTTCGATTGGCTCGTCTATCTCTACGAAATATGGAAGGGCGTGGACGAAGACGCCGTGTATTGGTCTTCCCGCCTGGCGATGGCCGAGCTCCTCAAGACGGGCTGCACGCTCACGACCGACCACCACTACCTCTACCCGCGCGGCTTCAGGGACGACCTGCCCGGCATCCAGTTCGCCGCCGCCTCGGACCTGGGGCTCCGCTTCGCGCCGACCCGCGGTTCGATGTCGCTCTCGAAGAAGGATGGGGGCCTGCCTCCCGACTCGGTGGTGCAGGACGAGGACAGGATCCTATCCGAGTGCGAGGCCACGATAGCCAGGTACCACGATCCGGCCCCGGACTCGATGCGCAAGGTGGCCCTCGCGCCCTGCTCGCCCTTCTCGGTCTCGGAGGCGTCGATGCGCGGCGCCGCCGACCTGGCTCGGCGCAGGGGCGTGCGCATGCATACCCACCTCGCCGAGACTTCTGACGAGGACGAGTTCTGCGTAGCCAGGTACGGCCGAAGGCCGCTGAGGCTCATGGAGGACTGCGGCTTCGTCGGGAAGGACGTCTGGTATGCCCACGGCATCTACTTCAACGACGAGGAGCTGAAGCTCCTCGCGCGAACGGGTACGGGCGTCGCGCACTGTCCGGCCTCCAACATGCGCCTCGGATCGGGCATAGCCAGAGTGCGCGAGATGCTCGACCTCGGCGTGCCGGTGGGGCTCGGCGTAGACGGCTCGGCCTCCAACGACTCCTCCGACATGCTCGGCGAGGCGAGGCAGGCCATGCTGCTCCAGCGCGTCCGCTACGGATCGGGCGGCCTCGCCGCGCGAGAGGCCCTCTCGGTCGCGACCGAGGGCGGGGCGCGCATCCTCGGCTACGACAGGCTCGGAAGGATCGAGGAAGGCTGGCTGGCGGACCTCGCCCTCTTCGACGTGATGAAGCTCGAGTACGCGGGGGCCCTCGCCGATCCGGTCGCCGCCCTGCTCCTCTGCGGCTATGACCACGGCGCCGATCACGTGATCGTCAACGGCGAGATCGGAAGAGCGTCGTGTAGCGAAAGAGTGTAGATCTCGGTGGTCGCCGT
>CAYNFM010000057.1:0-6871 GCA_964396415.1 uncultured Treponemataceae bacterium
CCGATGGTACTGCCTTAGGGTGGGAGAGTAGGTCGTCGCCAGGCTTTTTTTATTTATGTAAATTTCTACTGGATATTGGCGGATTGAAAGGAAATGTTCATAGTAGGTAAGCTTCTTGCTGCAGTAGCGCTACCTCCTGGAATATTCATTATCTTTGCGGGAGTTTGCGCCAGCCTCGCGATCAAACGAAAACGAAAGGCCTCGTTTGTTGTAGCTATTGTCAATGCCATGCTAATCTACGCATTATCGACGGGAGTTGTGTCAAGTTTCTTGATCGCTCGGTTCGAGAATATATATCTTCCATTGAAAATCATAGATGGCGCCAAGGCAATAGTCGTGCTCGGCGGGGGGTACAACGATAGCTCTCCAGAACGTGGAGGAGCGGGTTCCTTGACACCTGTATCCTCGATGCGAGCGTCCTATGGATTTGAGCTTGCCAGGGAATACGGTCTTCCGCTCATTTTCTCAGGCGGTAGGGCATACGATTCGCGGGAAAGGGGAAGCGAGGCAGAAGCCGCCGGCAGTTTATGGCTAGCTTCGGCGTGGGGGGAAATAACATAACATTAGAAACCAAGAGCAAGGATACGGCCGGTAATGCCATCGGCGTCGCAGAAATAGCAGGGCCAGGGCCCTTCGTCCTTGTCGCGACCGCTTTCCACATGCCTCGCGCGGTTATATCATTTAAAAAGGCCGGCATTACTGTTCTGCCGGCACCCACTGATTTTCGCGCGAAGCGAACTCCATTAACACTGACGGATTTTTTACCTGATACTTGGAAACTGGAGTGTTCAGGTATTGCGCTGCATGAATATGTCGGTATGCTTTATTATCTTCCGGCATAATCGCTCGGCTTGTCGGACTTTGGAATTACGGGTAAATTACATGTGCTTTATCGAGGCTCTCAAGCGGCCTCTTACCATCTAGGGCGAAAGCCACATGGGGAGATCAACTCGCCTATGTGGCTTGCCTTCGCGGCCGTGTCGCGTGCCGCATATCTTCCACCGGTACCTCACCTGGTGGGAAAAGGAGTCTGTAGTGGATATTCTCAAAAAATGCTATGAGTTCGATCGTGCGAAGAAGGCGATTGAAGCGGGTCTATACCCCTTCTTTCAGGCGTTGGAGAGCACGGAAGGCACTGAGGTCGTGATGAACGGCCGCAAAGTGTTGATGTTGGGCTCGAACAACTACCTTGGCCTTACATTCCATCCCAAGATCAGAGAGGCGGCGCAGAAAGCAATCGACATCTTCGGGACGAGCTGTACTGGAAGCCGACTCATCAACGGGACGATGAGCATCCACGTCGAGCTCGAGAAGCGGCTTGCGGCATTCATGGGTAAGGAGTCCGCCCTCGTTTTCAGTACGGGCATGCAAACCAACCTGGGAACGATTTCTGCGTTGATAGGACGAAACGACGTCGTGATCACTGATAAGGATGACCATGCGAGCATCGTTGACGGCTGCAAGCTGGGGTATGGAGAGGTAAAGCGCTTCGTACACGGCGATCTCGAGCAGCTGGACCGCATCCTTGAGAAGATACCCGAAGAAAAGGGCGTTCTCGTGGTGGTGGACGGCGTGTTTTCCATGGGCGGCGATATAGTCGATCTGCCGAAGCTGGTTTCGGTATGCAAGGCGCATGGCGCACGCGTCTACGTTGACGATGCTCACGCGATCGGAGTACTGGGAGGCGGTCGGGGAACGGCGGCCCATTTCAACCTGGTCAAGGAAGTCGATATTACGATGGGGACTTTCTCTAAAAGCTTCGCATCCCTCGGAGGTTTCATCGTCGGCGACGAGGACGTAATCAACTACGTCAAGCATCATGCCCGCTCCTTTATTTTTTCAGCCTCCCTGCCTGCGTCCAACGTCATGGCCGCCATGGCCGCCCTCGATATCATGGAGAACGAACCCGAGCATATCGAGCGACTCTGGGAGAATACACATTTTATGATGAAGAGCTACCGCGATCTCGGTTTTAATATTGGGGCTACGCAGACCCCAATTATTCCGATAATCGTTGGCGAAGACGAGAAGTGTTTCAGGTTCTGGAGGGAGCTTTACGAGAACGGGGTATATACGAATCCCGTAATTGCGCCAGCGGTTCCCCACGGAATGGCGCTTTTGAGGACTAGCTATATGGCATCCCACACCAAGGCTCAGTTGCAGCGCGCCCTCGATGTCTTCGCGAAAGCGGGAAAGACGATCGGCGTGATTTAGGGATTTATGGGGACTAAGATTCCGCTCTACGAGCGTTTCGCCCGCGAGCTCGAAGAGCGGATATTGGCGGGGACCTTCCCGGAAGGGGGAAGAGTCCCCGCTCTTCGCGAATCGGCGATCCAGCATTCCTTGAGCCTATCCACGGTCCTCCAAGCCTACCGGCTGCTCGAATCGCGTGGCGTAATCGAGGCAAGGCCGCAGTCCGGCTATTATGTCAAATATAAACCGCGAATGGTCCGCCTCGAGCCGGACCCCGAGCCAGCGCAGGACGACCCTACGCGCGTAAGCATCGACGAGTTGTGGCTTCGCCTCGTCCGCGATAAACGGGACCCCGACTTCGCCCAATTCGGTGCGGCCACCCCTGATCCCGAACTTCTCCCTACCGCCAAGCTTAACCGCCTGCTCGTGGAACTGGCGCATGAAGGTCGCTTCGCGGATGAAGGGCCGAACCTGCCAGAGGGCAGGGAGGAACTCAGGGTTCAGGTCGCCCAGCGTGCCTACGGCTACGGTTGCGAGGTTGGTCCTGACGATATAGTGATTACCGCTGGCTGCAGCGAGGCGATGTCCCTATGCCTTCAGGCCGTCTGTTCCCCCGGGGATACCGTGGCCATTGAGTCGCCGACATATTTCGGTATACTTCTTATACTCGAGTCGCTCCGTCTTAAGGCCCTCGAAATACCGACCAACCCCGGTACTGGCATGAGTCTCGATGCCCTGGGATTTGCTCTCGAGAATCATCCCGTGAAGGCCGTCGTGGCGATGACCAATTTCAATAACCCCCTGGGTAGCTGCATGCCCGACGACGCAAAAGCCTATCTCGCCGAGATGCTATCGCATAAGGGCATACCTTTAATCGAAAACGATATCTACGGGGAACTCTACTTTTCTGAACGCCGGCCGAGCTTGGCCAAGGCGCATGACCGTGACGGTACGGTTCTTTTGTGCTCTTCCTTCTCGAAAGATATTTCGCCTGGTTACCGTACGGGATGGGTCGCGCCAGGGCGCTACTTGGACAGGGTTCGAAAGATCAAGATGGCCTTTACCAATGGAAGCTCGGTGCTGCCTCAATTGACGATCGCGCGTTATCTCGAGTCTGGAGGATATGATCTCCACCTGCGCAAGATTCGCAAAGCATATGCGCACAAGTCGCTGGGCATGTCTAGGGCAATCGAAGAACACTTCCCCGAAGGAACGCGGATCGCCGAGCCTCTTGGCGGCTACGTGATATGGGTGCGGCTACCGAATGGGCTCGACTCTATGCTCCTCTATCGCGAAGCTGAGAAGTCTCGTATCACCATTGCGCCGGGCCGTATGTTTTCTCCGACAGGGAAGTTCCACGATTATGTGCGACTGAACGCTGCCGCTTGGTCAGAACGTACCGATAAGGATTTGGCACGATTAGGGCGCCTCGCCAGGGAGCTCACCGACTAGTCGGGGTTTGGCGGCTCGAGCAGGCCATGTTCGACGAAACTATAGTAACCCGAGCCAGAGAAAATGACATGATCGAGAAGCGCTATGCCGAGGGTATCCGCGGCTTCTTTGAGCCGACAGGTAATTTCGCGATCTTCCGGACTGGGCTCAAGACGCCCGCTAGGATGGTTATGGGCGACAATCACTGCGCAGGCGCGGTCGGTGATGGGATCGGCATACACCTCCCTAGGGTGTACCACAGTCCTGTTCACCAGACCAATGGAAACGACGCGAGCGGCAATGAGTTCGTGCGCGCCATTGAGGGAACAGCATATGAATCGTTCCTGCTTGCGATCGGACCAGTGGGCGACGATTGGCCAAACATCTCCCGGCGAGGCCACTTTCCGTTCGCGCGCGCCATAGAGCCTTCGGCCGAGTTCCAGGGCAGCGCAGACGGCGCTCGCTTTTGCCTCTCCTATGCCGGCCAAGCGTACCAGCGTGTCGGCTTCAGGAACCCCCTCGCCTTTGTCGAGAAGCGCGAGTACTTCATCGGCGAGTTCGTTGACGCCCTTGCCTTTGATCCCAGTACCGAGTAGTGCCGCTAGTAGTTCGGCGTCCGATAGCGATGCGGGACCTTCCTTCGTGAGTCGTTCGCGTATCCTAGGCTGCGCGTCCATCTCGCGACGTTCCGAGTCATACAGCTTGTCAAGGCGCATCAGACCTCCTGCTGATTACGCTTCGAACGAGACCGGGTAATTGAGGCGAATAATAGAATTTGCTTGGCTTTTTAAATTCGTTGCGCCATTATCGCGAATTGACTATATTTACAGGCGTCCGCTTCAACGCTTCGAAGGGCGGATTCGAAGCTTGGCGAGCAGAATCCATAGCAAAGGAGAGGGGAATGAAAAGCCTAAAGGGCGCAAGGACAGAGAAGAACCTTATGGCGGCGTTCGCCGGGGAGTCGCAGGCGAGGAACAGGTATAGTTACTTCGCATCGAAAGCCAAGGAAGAAGGCTTCATCCAGATTTCCCTGATTTTCGAAGAGACGGCCAATCAGGAAAAGGAGCATGCCAAGCGCATGTTCAAGTTCATGGAAGGCGGCGAAGTGGCCATAAGCGCGGGCTTCCCCTTCGGAGTCATCGGCGCAACGAGGGACAACCTACTTGCGGCGGCGGCTGGCGAGAATTACGAATGGAAGGAAATGTATCCTTCCTTCGCGAAGATTGCCCGCGAGGAAGGCTTCGATGCCATAGCCACTGTATTCGAGTCGATCACGGTGGCGGAGAAACAGCATGCGAAGCGCTACGAGAAACTCGCGGCCAACATCGACGCCGACTCCGTATTCAAGGCTGGCAAGCCAATAGTCTGGCGCTGTTTGAACTGCGGCTACCTATTCGAAGGGGTGGAGCCTCCCAAAGCATGTCCTGCATGCGCGCATCCTCAGGCATATTTCGAGCGTCTTGGAGAAAACTGGTAGGAGGCGAACAATGTCCAAAAGACTGCAAGTCTTCAAATGCGGTTCCTGCGGAAACATCGTCGAAGCCCTTCGCGATTCCGACTGCGAGCCTTTCTGCTGCGGAAAGCCTATGCATGCCATGGCCGAGAATTCCACCGACGCCGCCAAGGAAAAGCATGTTCCGGTGATAGAACCAATGCCGGACGGATTCCTCGTCAGAGTCGGTTCCCTTCCCCATCCGATGGAGGTTGATCACTACATCGAGTGGATCGAGCTTCTCATTCCTACTCAGGACGGAAGCGTTTCCGCCTCGTATAGGGTCTTTCTCAATCCCGGCGATAAATCCGAAGCCTTCTTCCCGGTCAAGGCCGCGAAGGTATCGGCGCGCGAGCACTGCAACAAGCACGGCCTCTGGAAGGCCTAGAAAGGAGTCTGTCATGAAGAAATACGTGTGCGACGTATGCGGCTATGTCTACGACCCCGCGGTTGGCGATCCGGACGGCAAGATCCCTGCTGGGACGGCTTTCGAGAGTCTTCCTGATGACTGGGTTTGCCCTCTCTGCGGCGCCTCCAAGGAAAGCTTCTCGCCGGCATAAAGGGCACTTGCGTTAATGGAGCGATTGCGCGATTCGCCTTCGGCGAATCGCGCACGATGAAAATTAGCTGCGCTGGCCCAAAGCGAGCGATCGGAGACATAGATGCTATCCCGCGAGGATTTCGTGTTCACTATCGGCTATGACGGGGCGTCCGCCATCGTCGATGGTAGGGCCAAGAGGCAATACGACAAGCTCTCGACCATGGCACTCGCCGAGGAGGGGCTGTACAGGGCTGCCTTCGCCTCTGCCTTTTACGAGATGAAGAAGGACGATGGATCGATGCTGGAGTTCATCCGGTTCTTTAATTCGAAGGCGGGAACATCCTATGCCAGGGCCGAGGAGCTTCAGAGGCTCTTCGGCGTCAACGTGGAGGAGGCGTCGAGGGCGATCGTGCTCTGAGTCATAGCGCTTCGACTATCGTGCATTTGAGGTATCTCGACTCTCCGTAGCCCGAGACTATGGGGTGGTCGAGATCCTGAGTCCTTTCCTCGATGATCCTTATCCTTCGGCCCGAGTCCTCCGCCGCTTCCTCAAGCATCCGGGCGAAGATCTCGGGAACGAACCAGTGGGAACAGGAGCAAGTAACTAGAACCCCGCCTTCTCCGAGCAGCTTGAGCGCACGTAGGTTGAGTTCCTTATAGCCGCGCCTCGCGCCATCGACCGAGGCGCGGTTCTTGGCGAAGGCGGGGGGATCCAGTATTATGAGATCGAATTTCTCGCGGCTCCGCTCGAGAGCGTGCAAGAGATCGAAGGCATTGGCCTCCCGGACTTCGACGAGACGTTCGAGGCCGTTGCGTTTCGCGTTGGCCGAGGCCGATAGAACCGCTTCGGCGGACGAGTCGACGGCCAGCACGCGAGAGGCGCCTGCGGCGGCGCATGCGAGGCCGAAGCCTCCGGCGTTGCAGAATGCGTCCAGCACTCTTCGGCCTTTCGCGTAGCGCGCGGCAGCAGCTCGATTGGAGCGCTGGTCGAGGTACCAACCGGTCTTCTGGCCCCCGAGCATATCCACGCCGAAGCGCAAGCCATTCTCCTCGATGATGACCCTAGGAGGAATTTCACCCGCAAGCGTGCCTATCGCGGGAAGTAGCCCCTCGAGGGACCGAACGGGAGCGTCGCTTCGCTCGGCGATCCCTTCCGACGGGAATGATTTGGCTAAAGCCTTGAGTATCTCGGCTTTGCGCGCATCGACGCCGAG
>CAYNFM010000057.1:6971-21962 GCA_964396415.1 uncultured Treponemataceae bacterium
CGCCGAGAGCCATCTGCCTCGACTGCTCCCCGAGGCTTCGACATTGCCCTCGACTTCGCCAGTGAAAGAATCCACGATCAGGCCGGGTAGGCCATCGGCTTCGCCGAAGGCGAGCCTGATGCTCTGTCTTTCAAGATCGAAAAACCTGCGTCTCCAGGCGATTGCGCGCTCTAGGGCCTCGACGAAAAACCCTTCGTCGGCGATGCGAGGGATCCTAGAGTAGATGCGCGCCCGGATCTTAGACTTTGGGTTAAAGAAGGCGGACCCGAGGCTTCGTCGGCGCGTATCGAGGATCTCGACTTCCGCTCCGGGTTCGGGATGGCCCTCGACGGTCGCGATCTCGTTATCATAGACCCATGGGTGACCCGCGCGAATGCGCGCTTCTTCCCTCGGCTTAAGTACCAGACGGGCTCGTTCCATAAACCGAGACTACACGCGATTTCGAAGAGGAGCAAGCGGAGGCCATGTTACCATCAAGGACCAATTCCAGCTTATAAGCGGCGAAAAGACCTCCCTTGGGTTTAGGCTCCCGCCCTGGATCGCGGGCCCGGGCCGCGGATCGAATCCCGTCATCGTCGTCGGGGAGGAAGTCGCAAAGCGCGTTTTCTTCTTGAGCTTTGGCGTAATCGGGATAGCCTCGAAGCAGAAGATCCGAAGTCTCTAGTCGCACTATCCTTCCCCGGGCTAACCTTGTCCCCATGAACGTAGATCTGATAGCCCTCGATCTCGATGATACTCTTCTTCGCGCCGACCTCACTATATCGGATGTAAATATACGCGTCCTTGCGAAGGCCCAGGCCGCGGGGCTTCGCGTCGTCCTCGCTTCAGGACGTAATGTCCATTCGATGCGGGCTTATGCCGAGGAGCTTGGCTTGATCGGTCCAGGCGACTATATGATCTGCTCTAACGGGGCCGAGATCATCCATTCCGCGTCGGGTCGCGTTCTCGAGGAGCGACGCCTCGACGAGGCTCTCTGCCGAGAAATCGCGGCCGCGATCGAAGCGCGCGGATTTCCCTGGCAGATTTACGAGGAGGGGATAATCCATGTCAGCGCGCCGAATGTTTGGGCCTTCGAGGATTCGAAACTCACGGGGCAGCCCAGTATCCTGATCGAGAATCGGGAGGATTTTTTCGTCCGTGGAGTCATCAAATTCGTCATCCCAGGAGTTCCTGAACGCATCTCCAAGATGGGTGACGAGCTGTCGGCGTTGCTCGGGAAGAGGGCGATCGTCTTGACGTCCAAGCCCTATTTCCTGGAAGTGCTGCCTCCCGGCGCGGATAAAGGCTCTGCCCTGGAACGCTTGACGTCGATGCTCGGGCTATCCCTGGCCCGTGCGATGGCTATCGGCGACGCGATGAACGACCTCGGGATGGTGCGCGCCGCGGGTTTCGGTTGCGCGCCGGCGAATGCCGTCCCAGAAGTAAAGGCGGCGGCGCGCTACATTTCGCTCCGAACCAATGAAGAGGACGCGGTAGCCGATCTCGTCGAGCGAGTGGCCCTTTCTCCTTGACGTTTATCGGCTTTTCCCTGGGCTTCCTGCCTGGTATTCCGATATGAATATATGGGATGAGCAGACCAAGGAGGGACCTTCTTCGAAGAGTCTCCGCCAAGGCCGCAAGGAACATCGAGCCGCCATAGGCTTTGGATATCGCCCGGCCTGGCATAAGAGCATCGAGGACGATTATTCCTCCGCCATGCCTATGCACGGATAATCGCGGATGGCCGGTGCGCCTCAATGTCGCAAAGCCGTACGTTTACATCCGAGCCGGGATGGCCGACAATATACGGGGACGGTATCTAATGAAACGTAGCATCGCGATTTTCGCCTTAAGCGTAATGATCGGCGCCGCGTGGGCCGAGCTCGAGTACAAGAACCTGGACCTCGGCAGGGACGATAGCCTCCTTTTTTCGACCCAGACGGAGCTTCCCGGCGATGGGCCTTATGACTCCCTATTCGCTTCCGATTTAAACGGGGGCGGGACGGCTCAGTTAACCGTCTTCCCGGAGCGCATTACCCTCGTCGAGGGGGGCGCGCGGCTTCAAGTACAGAATCGTTTCGGGCTGTTTCGAAGCGATCGCTCCCTCTCCGGCTTGTCGCCCGTCGCGGGCTATCCCGCGTTCGCCAGAGGATCCGCCGTCCGCCAAGGGAGGCTCCTTCCTTGCGCAACCAGCCCCGATGGAGCCTACGTCCTTTCCATCCTGCCGACTTCCGCGGCCTATGCGAGACTCGTTCTCTTCGACGTTGCTAAAAACAAAGAGACTTTAGTGGCCTCCGATGTGGGCTACTCGATCGAATACCTCCCCGTCCGATGGTCCCCGGATTCTCATAATTTCGTATATTCGAAGGAGGGCTCGATCTACTACTATAGCGTCGATCAGCTTTCCGGCTCGCGCGTCCTCGACGAGGAATATAGGCGTATCGGCGACGGCCGAATCCAATGCGCGCGCTGGGCATCCGACGGATCGCTCTTCTATCTCAAGGATGACGCCCTCTTCAGGATACTCCCGGCGGAGTTTTATACTCAGGCCTTATACCAAGGCATAGCGGGCATGGGTGTCCTCGCGGGCAAGACTCCCTTCCCCTTCGATCCGAATTTCGACGATTTCTGGGTCTCGCATGACGCTACGAGGATCGTGCTTTCCAAGGGCGGGCGTAACCTCTTCCTTATCTACCTCGATCCGGACGATTTCGGTTCAGTCGCCAGGGTCTCCGCGCTGCCCTATCTCTTTCTCCAGGGCGACACGATGGTCCGTGACGTACTCTGGCCCGCGGGCGGACTCGTTACCGTATTCACCGGCTCCCTCCGAAATGGCGCCCGCACATCGGGCGCCTATCGGCTTTCCGCGCCGGCAGATTCGTCGGGACTCGGGCTGGTACCCGCGGTACAATCGCTCGACGTCACGGGGGCTCTCGAGCTAGTCCTCTCTCCCGACGAGTCTAAGGTCGCGGTTGTCACGAGCGAGGGGGTGACGGTACGCGCGTATGACGATTGGTCGGTCCAGGCGAAGATCAAGGCGCCGAACGCCCTTCACGCGCTTTGGCTTTCCGAGGACAGGATCGTGGTAGCGGGGTCCTCGTTGATCGAGACGGTGGTCATTTCAACGGGACAACGCAACCTGGTAGCGCTCTCTCAAGCCGAAAAGTACGGCCGTTCCGACGACGGCTCCATTTACGCCATAGCGGGAGGGAAACCCTATATGCATCCGGCTATGGCCGGCGACGGAATCGCCAAGGCGGCCGCGACGGGCGCCGCGATAGGGGGGTGGATACCGACGCCTTCATTCGCGGTGCTTGCCCCCGCGTCGAGCTCACCCGACTTTCGCGTATACCTTGACGCCCTCGCCGCCGGGTCGTATAGGAACATCCTCATGGTACGCTCCGTCAAGGCCTTGGGCACGAAGTCCCTCTTCCCCCCTCCCGCCGCAAACTACACGCCCTTCCCCGACAGGGACGAGCCGCGAAACGGGACTTCCTTCGACCACGGATCGCGTATAAGGCGGCGCGAGCTATCGATCGTCTTCGATGCCATCGGCTCTGCAGATGGCATCGTCGGCGTCCTTGATACGCTCAAGGACTATGGCATAATGGCCACTTTTTTCGTGAACGGCGAATTCGTTCGCGATAGCCCCGGGGCCTCGAGGCTCCTTGCGGGCTCCGGCAACGAAATAGGCTCCATGTTCTTCACGGCCGTCGACCCCACCGACGCGCGCTTCAAGATCGATACCGAATATATCCGCCGCGGGCTGGCGCGCGCCGAGGACGAATGGTTCGCCGCGACCGGAAAGGAACTGTCCCTTCTTTGGCATACACCCTATTATACCGTCAATACCGACATCCTCGCGGCTGGAGCCTCGATGAATTACACATTCGTCGGGCGCGATATCGATCCCTTGGATTGGGTTGCGCGCGCCGACATGACCAAGATCCCGGGATCATATCTCGATGCGCATCGCATCGTGGAGAACGTGGTCGCCGCGGCGAAACCCGGCTCGATCATACCGATTCGACTGGGAATCTCCGACGGGGGCCGAGACGACTATCTTTTCAGGGAATTGGCCCTCCTCATAGACGATCTTATGGGAGCGGGCTATAAGATCGTGCCGGTCTCGACCCTCATAGAGCACGCCAACTGATGGGCTCCGTATCCGGCGGTCACAAAGGGGGAGATGCGCTCGAGCTTGGGCCCGAGGATGTCGCCTTTTCCATCGGTCCAGCGCGAGCGGAGGCGGCGATCCGCTCGGCGTCTCCAGAGTTCGGCGGAGCCGAATGGGGTAAGACGGTCATAGGCCAGCCTAGAGCCGTCGAGGCGCTCCGAATGGGCGTGCGCGTCAAGGGGAAGGGGTACAACATCTATGTTTCGGGAGCGCCAGGTACCGGACGGCGCACGGCCGTCATTCGAGTACTCGAAGAGACGCTATCCTCCGTCGATGCCCTGCGCGACGTAGTATATGTATATAATTTCGCATCTCCGCTCGAGCCGACCACCCTCGTTTTGCCCGCTGGAGGAGGCCGGATCTTCAAGCGGGACCTCCACCGCATGGTAGAAGCCTTGAAGAATATCGTTAGGCTCCAGGCCGAGAGCGCGACCTCAAGGCGCGAGATAACGGAACTC
This sequence comes from uncultured Treponemataceae bacterium, assembly GCA_964396415.1. GTDB lineage: Bacteria > Spirochaetota > Spirochaetia > Treponematales > Rectinemataceae > UBA1306. The sequence continues at coordinate 11,586 of CAYNFM010000057.1, forward strand.
TCTGGGAAATTCGAGGGAAAGGAGAACGCACTCCTTTCCTCGCTCGGGACGGAGCTGCTGGCGGACGGTTTCAAGCTGGTCCGATTGAGCGCGGGCAACGGTATCGTCATGGATATAGTTCCCTTCTTCGGCCCCAACGGGAGTCGCGATGGGGAGGCTGATAAGTACGCGAGCTCGAGCGATGGCTTCGAGGCTCTCCAAGCGAAAGTAGCTTCCGGAGAAATGACGCAAGAGTCCTTCGACGATCTCAGGCGGCGTTGGTATAGCCACGTGGACAGGATGAAGAAGCTCTTCGCGGAGCTCCGAAAGGGCAGAATAGAGCTGGAAGAAGGGGAGGAGGAACTCCGGATCAGGATGCTTTCTCCCCAAGTCGCGGCCGAAGCCTCGCTGATCGTCGAAAAGTGGCCCGATCCCAAGGTCCGATCCTGGGTCGCGACTCTCGAAAAGGATATATTGAGCCATCTGTTCCTCTTCGGTCCCGAAGAGGAAAGCCCTATCGCCGGCAGGCGTCGGCGAAGCCCGGCCCTGGCCCGTTACGGCGTGAACCTTCTCGTGGATCGCGAGGGACAGACAGGGGCGCCCGTAGTGCTGGAGAGCCATCCGAGCGCCGCGAGCCTCTTCGGGACCATCGAATCGAGACCGGACGATGAAGGCGATACTCGCAGCGCTTTTCTTCGGATCAGGGCCGGATCCTACCTGCGGGCTTCCGGCGGCTTCCTGGTTCTCAGGGCCGAGGATGTGCTCGCCGACGAAGAGGCATGGCTCAGGCTGAAGCGGGCTCTACAGGACGGACGAGCCGATATACAGAACCGGGAGAGTCCACTCGGACCCGGCGGCTGGCTGAAGCCCGAGGCGCCTGTAGCGGACGTCAAGGTGATCATGATAGGCGGCGAATCGAGCTACGACATCCTTTATCAGGCCGATCCGGATTTCCAAAAGCTCTTCAAAGTCCATGCCGAATTCGATTCGTCGATGCCCTTGGACGATTCGGCGCTTCTCGACTACGCGGCCTTCGCGAGGCGCATCTCCCTCGATGAGGGGCTCCTCCCGCTCGATACGGGCGGTCTCTCCGCCGTCATCGAGCAGGGGGCGCGCCTCGCGGAATATCGGGAGCGATTGTCGACCCGATTCGGGATGATCGCCGACTTGCTTCGGGAATCGGATTACCGTTCGCGCCTCGCAGGGTCCGCTACCATCGCCGCCGCCGACATAAGAGGCGCCGTGGAGGCGCGGGCGAGGTTGGCCAACCTTCCCGAAGAGAAGATCGAGGACATGATCGCCTCGGGCGAGATAATTCTCCAGGCTTCCGGCAGCGCGGTAGGAAGGGTGAACGGTCTCGCCGTACACGACAGAGGTTATTATGCCTTCGGGATACCGGCGGTCATTTCCGCCCAAGTGAGCCCCGGCGAGGGAGGGGTCATAAATATCGAGGGGGAGTCCGGGCTTTCCGGGGAAATATACGACAAGGCAGTCCTCATCGTGGAAGGCTTCCTGCGCAGTCGATATGCGAGGGATTTTCCCCTGGCGGTAACCGCGAGCATCTGCTTCGAACAGTCCTATACCGCCGTCGAAGGAGATTCCGCCTCGTCCACCGCCGTGTACGCCCTCCTCTCGGCGATAGCCGACGTGCCTCTTCGCCAGGACATCGCCGTGACCGGTTCCCTGAATCAGGTCGGTCAGGTTCAGCCTGTCGGGGGAGTGAACGAGAAGATAGAAGGCTTTTTCCGCGTGTGTCGGCATGCGGGATTGACGGGGACGCAGGGAGTCATGATCCCGCGGAGGAATGTCGTCAATCTGACTTTGGCCAGGGAGGTACAGGACGCCGTCGCCTCCGGGGCTTTCCATATCTGGGCCGTTTCCATGATCGACGAGGGCTTGACGGTTCTCACGGGCATGCCCGCCGGCGTGGCCGATTCCCGCGGCGACTTTCCGCCCGATTCCTTCAATGGGCGGGTACGACGAGAGCTCCTGCGCATGGCGCGCACGGTCAAGAGCTATTTGGGCTGAGGCCGACCGCAGGTTGAAAAGAGCGCGAAACGGCATTATTATGACTTATATCATTCGTAATAAATAAAGTGGAAAGGTGGGGCGCATGGGCGCAAGCGAACTCGTGGTCGATGTCGCCAAGATCAAAAGGGCGGCGCACAACGCCATAGCGTTGAATATCCTGACGTATACTCTTCCGCACGACATCGAAGTCTATATGGAAGAAGTCCTCGACGTATTCTTAGGAGAGCTCGGGCAGCGGCATCTGAAGGACTATATCGTCTATTGCCTTAGGGAATTGGCGGTCAACGCGAAGAAGGCCAATACCAAGCGAGTGTACTTCGATTCCCGAGGCCTGGACATCGACGACCCGGACCAATACGAAGAGGGCATGGCGGGTTTCAAGCAGGATACGATGGACAACATCGCCTGGTACCTGCAGAAGCAGAAGGAGAAAGGCTACTATATCAAGATCATCTTCCAGGCCAAGGGTCCGAATATCATACTTGAGGTGCGCAACAACGTCGAGATCAACAAAAAGGAATACGTCCGCATCCACGACAAGCTGGCGCGCTCGCGCAAGTATACGAGCTTAGAGGAGGCCCTCCAGCAGGTGCTCGATCCTTCCGAGGGGGCGGGCCTGGGCTTGGTCATTCTTATCCTCATGCTCAATAAGATCGGGCTCGGTGAAGACTGCTTCGATATATGGGCGGAGTCGGGCGAGACCGTAGCGCGCATCACGGTGCCTGTCGCCTCGGCCAGGATAGAGTCCGTCTCCACGCTTACCGACGAGATCGTCAAGTCGATCACGAGCTTACCGCAGTTCCCCGAGAATATCGTCCAGATACAGCGCCTGATCGCGGACCCCGACAGCCAGATCGTCGATATCGCGAGGTACATCTCCACCGATCCCGCTATGACGGCCGACCTTCTCAAGCTCGTCAACTCGGCGGCGTATATGATGACGAAAAAGGTGGACAATATCGTCGACGCGGTCAAGCTTGTCGGGCTGCGCGGGATCAAGAACCTTCTTTACTCCTACGGTACACTCAAGATCCTCGACGACGGCGCATCGGACAAGAAGAAGCTGTGGGATCATTCCTACCGGACCGCGTATTACGCCTACAATCTGGCCAAGAACTTCAAGGCCAATATAAAGGGCCTCCTCGACGACGCCTATGTCGGCGGGATGCTCCATGATATGGGCAAAATAATCTTCTCCTCGGTCCACCCGGACCTGCTCGAGAAGATTCGCGGCTTCTGCAAGGAGAAGGACATCCCCTCCGATACCTTCGAGGGCATAGCCGGGGGAATGAACCATGCCGAGATCGGCGCCCGCATATCGGAGAAGTGGAATTTCCCCGATTCCCTCGTAGCGGCTATCCGCTATCACCACGAGCCTAGTCTCGAGCCTGGCGAATATCGCGACGTGGTTCATGTCGTCTACCTCGCCAATATCTTCTGCGAGTACGAGGCGGGCAACGTCAGCTACGAACAGATTGAACCCGTCGTCCTCCAGGACTACGGCTTTACGAGCGAGAAGCACTTCAAAACGGTGGTCGACAAGATGTCCGAAGGCTTTATGCTCGAGTCGGGGCGAGCGTCGCGGGACGGCGCAGGCAGGAAGTGATCGTCCATGAATGCATCCGTCGGATGAAGCGACCCGTGAGCCTCAAAGGAAAAATCCGGCGAATCCTACCGCGACGCCTATGAGTATGGAATAGAGCCCTATCAGCCTCGCCTTGCTCCGATCCTTAATCCTGAATTCCGCTTGCTCGACACTGTCGGTCTTGCCGACCTCGGTTCCGAAGTTGAAGAGACCCTTCATTCCGAAGCCGGCGCAAAAGTGCGTCGCCGCTTGGATAAAGCCTGTCGCCCCGATCGCGGCGGGGATGAAGAGAAGCAATCTCCACGGCGCGGCCAAGCGGAGGATCCAAAATACTGCCCAAAGTACGATCGTCGAGCCTAAGCCGACCCAACCCGCCTGTCTTCGCTTTCGTATCTCGGCTGGGCCTATGTTGCAGACTCCCGGGATATATTCGGTCTTGACTGCCATACTGAGACTCCCCGCGCTATGCCGCGCTTCTACATCGAAATTAATCCCATACATAACTTACTTCCAATGATTCTCAGGGGCAAACTCAGTATCATATTTCTCACGATGAACGAGGTCCGTCGCCCTCTGAACTCCGAGAGGGAAGCTATGATATCGATGACGGTGAATCCGATGTCGGGGGATGCTTGAGATAAGACGGAACCGCACGCTTGTCCGCTAGGAAATTGGTGATTACTATGGTAAATACGGCCAATCCACGGAAGGCATCTAAGGCCCGGTCACGTTCCCCGGTCGAGGTCGCCTCGGCTTGGTATATTCCCCATTTTCTATAAGATACTTGCATGGAGGATCAAGCATGGGCAATTCGTCTGCTATCAAAAAGAAGGATTATCTCGACGAGCTGAAACGGCTGACCGTCGAGCTCGTCAAGCTTCAGGAGTGGGTAAAGGCGAAAGGCTTGAAAGTCGTTGCCCTCTTCGAGGGGCGCGACGCGGCGGGGAAAGGCGGGGTGATCCAGGCAATAACGGGAGGACTCAATGCGCGATCGGCCAGGATAGCCGCTCTCCCGGTACCCACCGAGAAGGAAAAGACGCAGTGGTACTTTCAACGGTATGTGGCCCAGCTTCCGGCGGGCGGCGAGATGGTCTTCTTCGACCGCAGCTGGTACAACCGAGCGGGGGTCGAGAGGGTTATGGGTTTTTGCACCGAAGCCGAATACAAGGAGTTCGCGCGCACGGTGCCCGAATTCGAGCGCATGCTCATTCGCTCGGGGATAATCCTCATCAAATATTGGTTCAGCGTAAGCGATGAAGTCCAGGAAGCTAGGTTCAAGGATAGGCTCGACGACCCGGCCAAGCGTTGGAAGCTTTCCCCCATGGACATGACGGCGCGCTCCAAGTGGGTGGATTACTCGCGCGCGAAGGACGATATGTTCGAATTCTCCGATATCTCCGATAGCCCCTGGCACGTCGTAGACGCGGACGACAAGTATTGCGCGCGGCTGAACGTGATAACCCACTTCCTGAAAAGCATTCCTTACGAGGATCTCACGCCCGAGCCCATCGAGATGCCGCCCCGACAGAAGGCAGGCAAGTATGCGCGTCCGCCGATAGACAGCCAGAAATGGGTACCGCGCATCTATCCCGGCGCGATCGCCGGGAAGGCTCCCGTGGAAGTGGATGGGACATCCGGCGCGTCGGAGGAGAAACCGTCGTCGGTATCCGTTCCGGCCAAGGACGAGGGCGGCGGAAAAGCCAAGAAAAAGGGCAAGAAGAAAAAAAATTAGCCCCTCGCCCGCAACCCGCTCGCGCGGATTCCGGGTTCGGGGCCTACCAACGGGATCAAGAGGGTCAGGGCAGCTTGAGCGCCTCGACCATATAGCGGACGGCGGGGTCTCCCTTGTCGACCATGCGTTTCTCGACGATGAAGATGATGGTTCTCTCGTCGGGAGCGGCAATGATTCTTCGGATTATGTAGGCTTGGACTCCCTGTCTCTTTATATCGGGGTTGCCGCCCACGACGCGCTTGACAGAGCCGTCTTTCGTCGTATAGCTCAGGGAAATGCCGAAGGACGAGTATAGAGACCCCTTGGATTGGGAAGAGCTCTGGTTCAGGGACACTTCGAGGGAGGCTCCGGTTTTGAAATCACGGAAGGAAAGGCTTGCAGGAGGCTCTTGTCCGTCCATGAGCACGTACAATAGGCGTCCGGTCCTCAAGTGGTCGATCTTGTATTTTCTTATGAGGGACCATTCGTTGTCGACGAGGGAGAAAAGCGCCCCCAGCGCGTCTTGGCCGGGCTCGAGCGCGGTATCGAAGGTCTTACGCGCGACACCCTTATCGACGAAGTCGTTTCGCCGCGCGTCGACGAGGTAGCTCTCTGCATAGGGCTTGTTCGAACTCTGGTCTATGCCGTACTGAGCGAACATGAAATAAGCCGAATCGGGTGAGAATCCGAGGTTGACGAACGTAGCAACGTCGCCCGCGAAGGCCGGGGCGAAGGCTGCGAGGAATATTGCCGCCGCGAACAAGCTACGTTTCTTCATGGCGCTCTCCTTCCCACAATATCGGTCCGGAGGAAGGGCGACTTGATTAAAATGGGCCGATCCGTCGCGATGCGGAAATCATTGGCAGTTGTCGGCAAAGGATAGGTGCGTGATCGTACCCACGACTCCTATCGCGAAGGTCCCGGCCATCACGAGGCAACTTCCGAGGACCACGCCTTCCTGACGCGAGCCCGCGATCCCGCCAAGGAGAGCCACGATCGACCAGGGGCACCACCTCGCCCAACCTGTGTGGATCATGAGGTTTCCGATCAGGAGAGTCGCTATCGTATAGCCGAAGGGCGCGATGTATCCGCCGCTTAGCGCCGTCACCAGTGCGACGAGGGGCTGGAGCGAGAGTATCAGCGCGGCGGCGACGAGGATATGCCCGCCCTCCCGCGCGACGAGGCCCGCGGGAGGCGCTCCCAGATCCAGCAGGCGTCCTATCAGGAGGCATTCGGCGAGGAGAAAGGCGGTTAGTACGGCGTACCATAGCGCCGCCACGCAAAGCTTGGCCGCGACGAAGTATCCGCGCGGGATGGGGAGGGCCAGCATGTTCTTCGCGGTGCCCTCGGTATACTCGCGGCCGAAAAGGAAGATGACGACGATCGAGAGGATGATCATGCCGCCGGCGACGCCTAGTTCGGTGACCAAGGTGAAGAGTCCGCTCCAATCAGGTGAGAGTCCGCTCATCGCGAAGGTCGCCTTCTTTCCGATCAGGCCCAGGTTGCGCGCCGCTTCCGGGTTCCTCAGCATCCAGAGGACGAAGTAGGCCATTGATCCGAAGAATAAATAGAAGAGGAAGGAAAGCCAGATCATACGCGAGCGCCTCAGCTTCAGCAGCTCCGCCCCAAGAACCTTCGGGAAAATCATCCTCGTCCTCCCGTCATTCGCATGAAATGCTCCTCCAAGTTCTCCTCCACGGGAAGGAGCCTATCGAGACCGATCCCCGCCATGACGAGCTCGCGCGCTATGGGGGCGCATTCGGCCTTCTCGTCGCCGATCCTCAGTCCGTTTCCCCCTAGCCGGGCGATATCCTTAAGCCCGAGCCTTTCTTTTAGGAGGATTGCCGCCCGATCGGGCCGGTCCACGCGAAGTTCGATGTAGAGGCGTCTACGTTCGCCGAGCTCGGTCCGATCGAGTTCTTCCTTCAATATGCCCTCGTGTATTATGCCGATCCTGTCCGCGAGCTGGTCGACCTCGGCGAGTATATGGCTCGACATGAATATCGTGATCCCCTCGCCCGCGAGGCTTTTGAGAAGGCCGCGTATTTCGACGATCCCCGCAGGGTCCAATCCGTTGGCGGGCTCGTCGAGCAGGAGGAGTTCCGGCGAATGGATGAGCGCGCGGGCAAGCGAGAGGCGCTGCTTGTTGCCGAGCGAAAGATGGACGCTCTTCCTGTCGGCGTATTCCTCGAGGCCGAGAAGTTTGGCAGTCCTCTCGACCGCCCCGCTCGGGGCCTCCATCAGGCGTCGCTGCATTTCGAGATTCTCGCGCACGGTAAGGTTCGGGTAGGCGGTCGCGGACTCGACCAGAAATCCGACTTTCTTGAGAGCTGCGACGCGATTCTCCCGTATGGACTCGCCGAGAATGGCGATTTCCCCTGAGCTCGGCCGGATCAAGCCGAGAAGCATGCGAATCGTCGTGGTCTTGCCCGCGCCGTTACGTCCGAGGAAACCATAGATCTCGCCTCTGCGGACCTCGAGATCCACGTTCCTTACGGCTTTTACCTTTCCGTAGCTTTTAGAGAGCCGGTGCGCGCTAATCGCGTTCGTCATGATTCACCGCCTTTCCGTTCCGTGGCGAGCCTCATCGCCAATGCCTCGGCGATCAATTTGACCGCCGGATAGTAGCCGCCGTGCCGGAAGTCATCCTTATGCAAGGCGATGGAAAACAAGGCGCTGATGATTCCGGGAAGAGCCTCCAGGGCCGTCGGATCGATCAGGCCTCCCTGGGCCCATTCGGCAAAGGTGCGGGAAAGGACCTTTGCGTCGTTGTCTTGATGGGCTGCGATACGCTCGGCCGGGAGGTCCTCCATAAGCCGCTCTATCTCTCCGAAGCCCATCCGCGCGAGCCCCGGTTCGCGTTCGATCAACTCGAAGGAACCGAGGAAGAACCGCTCGAGCTTCTCTCTCGTCGAACCCGCTCCTTCGCTTATCCGATCGATAAGCGCCTCGCGGTGCTCCTTCTCCCAGGATTCGAATACCGAGAGGATGAAATCCTCCCTGGAGGGAAAGAACGAGTAGAAGCTCCCTTTGGAGATGCCTGCCTCACGTGACATGTCTTCGACAACCAGGAGTCGGGTGCCTGACGCATTGATGAATCTCTTGCCGATTGCGATGAGACGATTGCGAATCTTCATTCGTTCCGCATCTGTGAAGGCTCGTGGCATATAGCCTCAATGACCATAAAATTGAAAATGGTCATTGAGAATATATATATGTCCATGGAATTATGCAAGCCGAAGGGAAAGCCCCGACGGACGGCCTTTCCAATGCCTGCCTCTCGTATTATCCTTTGCAACGTGACTATAGCAGCGCGGCGCCGTACCTATTGGGTCCTGTTTCTCGCTTCTTGCGCCTGCCTTGCTCTTTTCCCCCTTTTATTCCTGGAGCTTTCGAGAGGCGGGAAAAGTCCGGTCTTCCTTTTGAGAGCCAAGGCCCTCGGAAGTTTCCATTTCGGATCAGTCGTATTCTTATCGCACTATCTGGCCGCCATCGGCATCGGTTTATGCGCATTATACTCCGCTCTCGCTCTCGGTTTTATCCTGTATTCCTTCCGCAAGACTGTTTCCCCGGAAATCTATTTCTTTTCTTTCTGGGTGCTCTCGGTGGGACTCGAGATTCTCAGGCTTTCCGTCTTCGACTTGACTTTGGGCGAAAGTACGGCGTATTGGCAGATCGCGGCGACGAAAGCGCTGCTTTTCGCGCGTTATGTCGGCTATATCTCGCTTTTCGCGTCGGGTCTCTATGCCGCGGGCTTTCGAAACGAGAAGCTCGGGGCCTCCGCGGCCGTCGTGATAGCGATCTCCTTTGGCCTCGCGACGGCAACGCCGGTCGATACGGGCGTATTCGCCGCCACTCTCGAGCTTAAGGCGGGTTATTCGGGGATCAGCTCTATACTCATCCTCGTCCTAGCCGTCATCACTGTGGCGGACTATCTTTACGCGGCGCATTCGACCGGGGAAGGCTCGTACCGCATCGTGGCGCTTGGCGTGACCGTGCTCCTCGTAGGGTACCGTCTGCTAACGACTGAGTGGAATCCTTTCGGGATGGTCTCCGGCTTTGCGCTTCTTTTCGCCGGCTCCTGGCTCTTCGTTTCCCGACTTCATGCCTACTACCTCTGGCAATAAAGGAAGGCGCGACTGGCATCGAGCGTCAAACGGGAACTCGGAACACTAGGGCCGCGAGGGCTCCGACGGCCACGGGCAGTATTATATTATCGAAGTCCCTGGTCGGCGCCGCCTCGACGAGCATTGCTGCCAGAGCTACGATGAAGGAACGCTTGGCGTCGCCCGTGAGGGCGACGGAGGCCGTAAAAACGGCCAGCATGCAAGTGAGGCTGCCTTCGAGCGATTTGCCTCCGGTAAAGGGGAGGCGAATGCTGCCGAAGGCCTTGCCCACGAGGCTAGAGAGGCCGTCGCCGAAGGCGAGAGCGTAGATGGCGATCGAGGCAGCGGGGTTCGGATAAAAAAGGAGGGCGAGTAAGGCGCCTAGACCAAGAGTGATTGGACCGAGTACGAAGCGCCTTCCATCCCGCTTCCTGGCTGCGAGGGCGGTAACCCTGGATATCACAGGGACATAGTAACCCTCGACTCGCAGGCGCTCGCAGGCGGCATAAAATAAGACACCGCCAGCAAGGAGCCCCATTGCTAGGCCCAGGCTTAAGTGCGCAATCCCAGGCACGAATGCGATGAGCAGATGAATTCCCTTTCTCAAGAATTCTACCCGGATTTCGTCGCTTGCCAGACCTAAACTTTTTGAACCCGTCCTGTCAGCTGCGGTAGAAAGATATTCCATCATTGTTTACCGATTGTCTATCATGCAACAACCGTGCCACTCTAACCCAATCCATCAATAGTATATAATTACTTCTATAATATCAACTTGAAAAATTTACCCCCACTCAGTTACTATCGGTGTATGACAATGTCGACACTCTAAGAGTCTATTTCGAGTATGACGGCGAAATGCCGGTCCTTGACATCGGCATTCTCGGATGCTAGTTTCTTGTCGAGTTCCGGGCGATTAACTCAGTGGGAGAGTGCTACCTTCACACGGTAGAAGTCACTGGTTC
>CAYNFM010000058.1:0-10020 GCA_964396415.1 uncultured Treponemataceae bacterium
CGGTCGTTCGCGCCTTCGCCGAAAACCAACCCGTGACTTCGATAGTGGGAGCCATACGCGCATTATTGTCGGGCCAGCCGGCCGGCAACAGCATTTGGATGGCGCTCGCATGGTGTCTTGGCGTTCTCGCGGTCGCGTATTTATTCGCGATGCGGACCTACAAACGCAAAGCGGCGTGATGAGTTCCGCGCTATGCGCACGGACGAGGGCGAAGACGGGGGCGATAGAGCCACATCAGGAGGAAGGCGGCGCAGCAGATCGCCGAGTTCATCAGGAACAGGTTCCTATAGCCGAGCGGGGCCGCGAGCCAGGAGAAGAGGACGTATCCGACGATTTGCCCCAGGCGGGAGGCGTTGGAATAGAGGTTGGTGGCCGTGCCGACCTGGTTGGGCAGGAAGTCCTGGAAGAAGGTGATGGCGACGCCCTGCGTGACCGCGGTGATCGCGGCGCTGAGGATCTGCAGCGGATAGATGTGCCAGGGCGCTCCGGTCAGGGCTATCGATCCGTAATACGAGACCGCGAGCAGGACGCTGAGCCTTATCAGGCGGGAGTGATCGCCGCGCGACGCCAGCACCCCGAAAAGGAGCATCAGCGGCATCTCGAACAGGGGCGCGACGGCGTAGACGATGCCTACGTTCCTGGCCGTCCCGCGGAGCGTCTCGACGATCAGGAGGGGGAGGCTGATCATGCCGATGGAGCCGCAGGCGTAGATCATCACGAAGCCCGTGAAGTAGGCCAGCACTTCGCCCCGGGCCAGGGCGCGGGCCGTTTCCCTGAATGTTGCCTCTTTCCTCGCCGCCTTCGACGGAGGGCGGGAAGGGATGAGGAAAAAGATCGCGACGAAGAGCGCGGCGAAGCAGGCCGCCGTCATGAGGAAGGTGCCGAGGAACGAATACTTGATCATGACCCAGGACGCGATCGCCGGCCCGACGGTCCAGGACAGCGCGAAGAACAGTCGGAACACGTTCATATACAGCGGCGCGTCCTTCGGCGGCAGCTCGGATCTCGCGAGCTGCTCGCGAGCGTGGGCGAACAGCAGCGAGAAGGTAATCGAGGCGGTGCCGAGGAGAAGGGACCCTATTATGAGCAGCCATAGGACGTCTCGGACCAGGGCATAGCCTACGTAGCCGAGGGCCCCCGCCGCCGACCCGAGGAGAAGGATCGAGCGCCGGGAGAATCGAGTGTCCGACCAGCGCGCCAATATCGTGCTCAGGGCTATGCCGCATAGGGAGGTCGCGGTCATGAAGGCGCCGAAGACTCCGGGGCTCATGCCCACTTCGTGCTCGCCGAAGAGGGACATGAAGGGATTCACGAAGGAGAAGGCCAGTCCCAGGAGGATATTGCAGCCAAGGAGTCCGAGGAAGCCGCGATTGCCCACGATGACGCGGGCCGGGGCGAGGGCGCGGCCTATCGGCGAAGGCATCGCGTTTCCGATGAGCTTCCCCTGTCCGCGGCGCGGGCCTCAGGCCCTTCGGCTCCGCGCGACCGAATCGACGAAGGCGGCGATTTCGGAGGCGCCGTTGCTCAGGGCGAGGCGATCGTATCGTCTCGCAACGTCCTCCCGGACCTCGTCCTTGAGAAAGTGGCGGGCCGCCATCCCGAAGAGCATCGGGTTGCCGTCGGTATACTTCGCGACGCCCCTGAAGACGGCGTAGTTGGCGTGCTCCTGCTCGCAGGGGGTGGCCGCGACGTTGAAGATGATGGGCTTGCGCGAATGCATGCATTCCATCATGGTCGCCGGGCCCGGCTTGATGAAGCAGACGTCCGCCGCGTCGATTAGCTCGTTCATGTTGCTCACGTAGCCCAGGGGGACGATATTGAGATTCTGAAGGCGGGTCCTGCTCGAGGCCAGCCTCGCGTGGAGGGCCTTGTTGAGCCCCGCCACCACTATGACGTTCAGCCTTACGCCGAGGATGTCGAGGGCGATGAGGTATTGGAGGATCATGCCGGTGCCCTGGTTGCCGAAGCTGAAAAGAAAGGTCCGGCGGTCCTTTTCGAGTCCGAGCTCGAGCGCGACCGTCTCCCTCTCCCTCCTCGATTCGAGGAAGTCCGGGCGAATGGGGTAGGGGAAGGCCTTTATCTTGCTCCAGCGGATGCCCCTCCGGGCGGCGGCCTGAGCCGCGCGGTCGGATGCGGTGAGATACCAATCCGTCTCCGGTACCTTCCAGGGCGCGTGGAAGGTGAAGATCTCCGTCTGGTAGGTGATGATCCTGAAGTCGATCCTCGACCTCCGCCTCGCCTCGACGAGGGCCATGGTGGCGAAGAAGTGCGTGCTGAATACGACGTCGGGCCTCGCCTGCTTGATGAAGCGTATCGCGTCCTTGATCGCGGGCGCGACCATCGTGCGGTAGAGGAGGGCTCTGGTCACGGGGGCCAGGCTGTCCTGCAGCTGGTAGATCACATGCGTGAGCGTCGGATATTCCAGGAAGGTCTTCCAGCTCTTCTTATGGGCGGCGTCGACCTTGACGCTCCCGATGTCCTTGATGAAATCCATCATCGAGACATCGTAGACGCCGGGATAGTCGCGCTCGAGGGCGGCCATCACGGCGCTCGCGGGAGCCTTGTGGCCTCCTCCCGCCTCTATCATGGCGAAGATGATTTTCGGCTTCATGTTCGCCTACTGGTATATGCCAAGCGACGCCCTTTTCGCAAGGCGAGTCCGTAAGGAATCAGAAGGCCGACGCGCCCGGGCGCGGAAAGCCGAGAGCTTGCCATGCGCTTCGGCGGGATGCTATAATCCTCGCACACTACTTACAAGAGAGGTATATTCATGGCCTATAAGGTCACGGATGCGTGCGTGAACTGCGGAGCCTGCGATCCGGAGTGCCCGGTAGAGGCGATCAGCGAGAAAGGCGGCATGCGCTGGATCGATCCGGCCAAGTGCACGGAATGCGGCACCTGCGCCTCGGTCTGCCCGACCGAAGCGATCGTCGCCGGCTGATCGATACCGAGCCTGCGCTTCGAGGCTCGATCGACTGCCGTCCCTCCAGCCCTTGCGCGGAGGGGCGGTTTTTTTATGCCCGAGAAGGCATCGGCCTAGTCGGGCTTCTCGAGCCTGGTCAGCTTTTCCCACTTCCAATCGAAGCACCCGGTCCATAGGGCCTTGCCCGAGCCGTCGAAGATCACGAGATCGGGGGTGGCGAAACCGCCTTCGCCCCCGTCGGAGCGACCGGCCCGAAGGGACTGGCCGATCGATCCCGGGATATCGGCCGAGGCCTTCCCTCCAGGCAGGGCGACTATCCCGACGAGTCGGCGCGGCGCCTCCGGATTGGGAAAGACGAGGATGAATCCCGAGCCGACGGCTCCTCCGTCGGGCATGACGATCCCGTCTCCCTTCATCGACAATGGAAGCCTTCCGGCCAGGCGGGACAGGATGGCATTCTCCTCGGGCCAACCGACGAGGATGAGGGAGGAGGAGGCCTCGTCCTCCGGACCCAGCGCGTCGTCGGGTATCGGCTTGGTCCCGCCGGCATAATCGGCCAAGCTCGAGGCGATCGCCTCGTTCCGGGCCTTCGCGCTTCCTTTCCGGCTGCCGTAGACGACGCGCAGCGGCCCCTCGAAGAGGGCGGCCATGCCGGAGCCGTCGTTGACGGGGAGCTCCGACCGGGCCCGGACGGGGGCGAAGCGGCCGTCCGCCCCGATGGAGTAGCGAGCCGAGCTCGTTCCCGCGTCCGCGGTGAGATAGACTCCGTCCGCGACGACGAGGATTCGGCCTCCCTTCGCCAGGGCGGGATGGCGAAGGTCGAGACCGAAGGCCGAGACGTTCTCCGTGTCCACCGCTATATGGCGCGAATCGAGGACCTTCGCGTCGAGGGCCGCGATGGACAGAGGCTTCTCGAGCCCCTCTATCGTCGCCCAGGCGCCCCTGCCGTAGCGGGCCATCGTAGTCCTCAGCTTCAGGGATGAAGGCCAGGTTTCCCGCCTATAGTTCCGGAACCAGGCTAAAAGCCTCCCCGGACCCTCCTTCGCCATCCAGGCCGACATGGCGTCGTGCCCCACCCCCGGCAGGACGTCGAGGCGGGCCACGCCGCCCAAAGACCGCAGCAGTTCGATCGCCTTGGCCTCGGGCGCGAGGGGGACCGTCCCATCCTCGTTCCCGTGGACGGCGAGGACGGGGGTCGAAATCAGGTTTTCGAGACAATCGAGACTCGTCCAGCCGGCGAAGGACGCGATGGCGGCGAATTTCCAGGGATAGAGCTGGCCTAGCCTCCATGCGCCGTGGCCGCCCATCGACCGGCCCGTCAGATAGACTCGGTCCGGGTCCACGGCGCAGCGCGATAGGACGAGATCGATCACGTCGAGCACGTCGCGCTCGCCCGTCGAAGAGTAGTCCATGTCTCCTCTTCCGTAGGGTGCCAGGATGAGCATGTCTTCGGGTCTGGCGTCGGCGAGGCTCGCCGCCATCCGGTAATCGCTCTCGGTCGCTCCGTGGAGGGCGACGACCAGACCATAGCGCTTCGCGGAATCGTAGCTCGAAGGCAGGTACAGGCTGAAGGGCTGAAGGCTCCCATCGATCTCCGAACGGTAGGCGCAGCGGGCGAGCCCGCCGGGGAAATTGGGCGGCCTTCCTTTCCTCTCGTGCCCCGAGCCCGCCGGCATCGTGAGCGCGTCGATCTCCGCGAGGGCGAGGACCGAGATATCGAAGCCGTTCAGCTCGGGCGGAATTTTTCCCTCGAGGGTTTCGGCGAGGTATTCCAGCGTCGCCGACCCGGCGACTCCTGCCCCGTCCATGGAACCTTCGGCGCTTGCGGCCCGACGGGCCTTCGCGGCCGCCCCGGCGGCGAGGGCCTCCGGATCGCCTATGATGAGCGAGGTCGATGTCGACTGGAGTCCGGCAAGCGCCCCCCTGCCCGAGGCCCTGAGGATCGCCGGTCCGCTGAAGCCTTGCGGGACGGGCAAGGAGAATCTTCCGCCGATCGGCGCGTCCGAAGCCGCGAGCCGCCGGCCCGAGGGGCCGAGGAGCTCGACTTTCGCATCGCCCGCGATGCAGAAGGCAGGCTCGGTCTCCACGGCTCCGCCGACGGTGCCGCCTTGGGGAAAGGCGAGCTCGTCGGGATATGCGGCCACGGCTTCGATGGCCGCTGAATCGGCGGATTTGGCCTCTTTTTCGACGGCCGCGATCCTCAAGCTGAAGCCCCAGGCCCCTCGGGCCTGGCTCACCTTCACCAGGATGCGATTCTTGCCCTTCGCGAGCGATATCCCTACCGCGTCCTCGTCGGGCCTGAGCGCCCGATCGACGTGGCGGGCGAGGACGAGCTCTCCGTTGATCCAAACCTTCACGCCATCGTCCGACCCGATTTTCAGGACCGCCCGCCGCGGGCTCGCCGCCGATATCTCTCGGTACGCGTAGGCGACGGAATAGGAGGAAGGGCCGAAGGCGGCGACGAAATCCACTCCGGCGCCGTCGCGCAGCCCCTGGTCCTCGCGCCAGAGCTTCGAGCCGGGTCCGCCGAGGCGCAAAGGAGCCGCCGCCGCCTCGCCCGCGCTCGACAGCCCCGAGGCGGCGAGATAGTCGCGGTCCAAGCCGTCTTCGAGACCGCCGAGGGCGCCTGAGGGAAAGGGTCCGGCGACGAGCCATGGGGCCTCGCTCGCGAGCGAAGGCGGCGAAGCCCGCGGCGCCTCGACGCTCTGCGTGGAGCGGCGGCAGCCGGCGAGCGAAGGAAGCGCGAGGAGGGCCAGCAGGGCGCCCAGGGCGCGAAGGCCGTCCCGCGGTCGGATTCCATGCCTAGGCATCCTTCTCCCCCTCTTCTTCCCGGTCCCGATAGCGGCGAGCGACGTGCTCGGCGATCCTCCGCTGCATCTCGGCGTAATGCGCGTCTGCGTCGGCGTCGCGAGTCGGACTCTCTTCGCAGCGACGTCGCAGTCTCGCCGCCTCGGCGGCCGCCTTTTGCGCCGACCACCACGAGGAGAGGGCCGCCGTCGCCCGGGCGACTTGTCCCGTCATCGTGCTCCTCAAATAGAGCTCTGCCACGAAGAGGAGGGCCGCGAGCACGAGAAGCGGCAGCCCCATGGCGAGGCTTCGCCAACGGAGGGTCGGGGCCGGGGGCTCGAGGGTTCCGGAGGACAGGAGCCTCCCGCCGGTGGAGGACGCGATGAGCGAAAGAGACCTGTAGTCCGGGCCCAGCCGGCTCGACTCCAGCCTGGGCGGGATCCAGGCCCAAGCCGAAGCCCGCGCGCCCGTGGTCGGATCGAAGATCTCGTAGTCGGCGAGACCCTCCGATCCCAGGGGCGCGTAGCCCTCGTAGCGGCCGGGCGCGGTCTCATCGAGGCCGAAGGCGCCTCCCCCGCTTCCCGCGAGAGGGCTCGAGCTCCGGCCCACGAGTCGGAGGGAAGTAAGCGAACGTCTGTCCGGGCCCTCGGCCTCGACGACGATGTGGGCGTTGCCTCCTTCGACGATCGCCGTCGCCCGCAGAGTCGAGTCGGGCGCGGCCCGCTCTATGGAACGGAGCGTCTGGCCCCAGAGCCGGTTGTACGCGTCTCGGCCCGACCATGCCGAGAGCCAGCGTCGCCCCGAATCGGCGGTGAACACCGCCACCTTGCCGTTCCCGTAGCGCCACGACGCGAGCAGGGGGTCCCAGGGGGCCTCGGGACCCGCCTTCGGCGAGTGCTCTGGGGCTTCGGCCTCGAGCAGCACCGTAGCGAAAGCCTTGGCCTTCGTCCTGAGGTAGCCCGCGACGGGAGGAAGGGGATTCCCCAAGCCTTCGACGACGGGCGATTCGATCGAGACCCTCGTCTCTATCCGGCCCTCCTGGATGAGATCGCGCGTCATCCGCAGGGTCTCCCTGTCTATCACGGTAGGGATGCGGTCCCCCTCGGCCCGATAGAACTTCCCTCCGCACCACCGGGCTATGTTCCTGAGCAGGCCTTCGTCTATGTCGTCGCCTATCCCGATCGTCGAGACGCTCACGCCGGCCGCCGTCAACCTGGCCGAGAGGCCGCGGAAGTCCGCGTCGGGGGTGAGGCCGTCGGTAAGCACAATCGCGTGCCGATCGGTCGGGTCAGGCTCGCCGAAGCCCTTGATGGCCTCTTCCAGCGCCGACGCAAGATCGGTGCCGCCTCCCTCGCCGAGCGTGGACAGGGAGGCCAGTATCTTCTCTCGCTCGTCCGCGGGCGTGAAGGGCAGGACCCAGGTCGGGCTGGAGTCGAAGCCGAGGATGCCGACTTCGTCGAGGCTCCCGAGCTCCTTCAGGGACGCGGCGACGCCCCGCATGGCCGCCATCTCCTTGGATATGGGCCCGACTTTCTCCGACATGGAGCCCGAATGGTCGATGATGAAAAGGAGCTTGGACCTCGTGAAGAGGAGGCGCTGCCTGGTATCCGTCTCGACGGGAAGCATATCCTCGAGGGGAGTCGCGTAGTATTCGCCCCTTCCCAGCGATGACTCGCCGCCTACGACGAGGAGGCCTCCGCCGCCCGCGACGTAGTCCTGCAGCGCCGCTTGCTGCGACTCGCCGATATCGAGGGCGGGGAGATCGTCGAGGACCACGGCGGAGAGACCTTCGTAGCCGGCGGCCTCCGCGGGCAGGTCGGCGGAGCCGCCGGCCCGGGCCCCGATGCCCTGGGCCCGCAGGGCTTCCGCGATCGGAGAAGTCCCCGGTCCCGCGCCTGCTACGACGAGGACTTTCGCCTCGGCCCCGACCTCCAGGTAGGCTCCCGAACGGGCTTCGGCGGGAGAGGATCCGTCGGAGAGGCTCGCCTCGACCGTGATCGCGCGCTTCCCGCTCTCGCCGGCGTCCACCGCCAGGGGAATCTCGTTGAGGCCGGCGGAGAGGCGGGCCCTTCCGCGGGCGGCGAGCCTTCCGTCTACCTCGATCGAATATCCGGCACTTCCCGCCTCCGCGGAGAAAAGTCTCCATACGAGCGCCGTCCTCTCGCCGGGACGGGAGAGCTCCGGCGCCGACAGGCCCTCGGCGACCAGGCCGGAGGCGGGCCGACCGGAAGGAACCGTATCGATCGTCAGCCGGGAGCGGGCGAGGCTCAGCGCCGAAAGCGGGCTGCCCGAGTTCGAGCGACCGTCGCTGAACAGGAAGAGCGTCTTGCTTCCGGGACCCTTCGCGGCCGAGGCTCCCGCGGCCGCGACGCCCGCCGGGATGTCGGTGGCGTCGGGCGACGGGGCTCCGAGGACGGCCGCCTCCACGAGGGCGGCGGCCTGGGCGGGCGGTACCGGATCCGTGAGCAGCCTCGCTTTCCCCGCGAAGGTCGCGACCGCGACGCGGTCGCGCGGCTCGAGCCTTCTTATGAGGGAGAGAGCCGCCTCTCTCGATGCCTCGATGCCTTCCCTCCCGATCGAGTCGGAAACGTCGAGCAGCAGGGATATCGTCCTCGCCCGCGTCGGCAGGGGCAGGACTAGGCCGGCGAGCGCCAGGAGCGTCGCGGCGATGGAGAGGAGCCGCAGGACGCCCATCGCCTTCGCTCGGCGCTCGACTTCCTTCATGCCTTGACCTTCCCGCGAAGCGAGTCGCGCCTCGCGAAGCCGCCTCTCCACATGAGCCACTCGCCGGCGAGGCAGGCTGCGAGGAGGACGAGGAGCCAGGGGCCGAGCGGCCGCGCCCTCTCGCGCACGGTCGACCCGAGGGCCGTCGCCGCCCCGGCGCTCGCGGCGGCTTCGTGAGCCGCCGGCAGCTCGCGCGGCGCGACGTCGAGCTCGGCCGCCGGTACGTTAGCCGCTATATATCCGAGCGCCGGCCGGGGAGACGAGGCCTCCCATTCGAAAAAGCCCGTTTCCTTGGGCGTCAGGACGATATTCGGTCCGGTTCGGACGAGGTCTATCCCTCCTCCTCCGCGCAGGCCGAAGGACTCGGGAAGGGCCCTTCGAACGCTTTCGCCCGCGACGAGGGTGAAGGCCGACTCGTCGTCGACTCGCGGGACGCACCACTGGAAGAAGTTCTCAAGGAGGACGGGAAAGGCGCTCTTGAGGCCGACTTCCGAGCGGGCGAGGTCCATGCCGAAGGCGAGCGAGCGGTATCCGCCCTTTTCCCAGGCGACTATGATCGGGGCCCCTCCCGCGGTCGCCAGGACCGTCGCGTCGCCGCGCGGCGAATAGACCTTCGCCGTCTCGGCCCGCGCCCCCTCCCAGTCGATGAAGCGAGAGAGGGGGTGGGCCGGCTCGGTCGATACGATGGGGCCCGAGACGCTGCCCCGCGCCGAGAGAGGAGCGTCCGGCGGCGGATCCCCGCCGAGGACGAGGAGATTGCAGCTCGCGCCCGCCGGTATCCTCACCGGCTGGGCGCTCGTCGACTCGACGATGACAATATCGGTGCCCGAGAAGGATCGGGGGAAATCGGCGGACGAAACGCAAGAGATGCCGCCGAAGGCCAGGGCCGCCTTGAGGAAGGGATCGCTTTCCCCGACCAGGAGGACGGAGAGGGCGCGCTGGGCGTTCACCGCCAGGCGATACTCCTCTCCGGGCGCGGAAGGGAGGTCGGAGGGATCCCGCGCGAGGCTGATCGTATAGGCGCCGTCCTCCAAGGCTCCTCCCAAGTCGATGCCGGCCCTCGTCCAGCCCGGCTCCGCCTTCACGATCGCCGAAGCCAATTCGTCCTTTCCCCGGGATATCCTCAAGCTCGCCGCCTTTTCGGCGGGCCACCCGTTCCAGAGCGTGAAGCTCGCCCGCGTTCCGCCATCTTCCCTTCGTTCGAGCCTGAGTCCCGTCACGCCCACGCTCGAGCCTCTCGTCCCGACGGCGACGACGCGGAAGGCTCCGCCGAACAGCGAGGAAAGCCTCCTCCCCTCGAGATCGAGGCCGCCGTCGCTGATCAGACAGGCCTGCCAGGCGGTATCGGCGCGGGCGAGCCATGCCGCGATCGCGTCGGCGCACTCGGCTTCGCTGAAGCCCTCCGTCCCGGCCTTCAGGGCTCGAAGGGCGGCGACGACCCTGCCCTTGTCGAAACTGTAATCGGGGAGGATGGGTCTCGCCGTAGACGCGCAGGCGAAGGCCATCAGGGGTACGTCCCGGGGGAGGGTCCCGATTTCCCGGATCGCGGCCGCGATCGCGGCGTCCACGCGGCTCGTCGCCGGCCC
>CAYNFM010000058.1:10120-21756 GCA_964396415.1 uncultured Treponemataceae bacterium
CGATTTCCCGGATCGCGGCCGCGATCGCGGCGTCCACGCGGCTCGTCGCCGGCCCATTAGGGCCTGTCGCCAGCCCATTCGGGCTGGCGGGACAGTCGCGGGAGGCCATCGAAGCCGACACGTCGATGAGGAAGACTTTTCCCGGCCTCAGGACGCTCCGCGAGACGAGGGAAGGCCCCGCCGCCGCGAGCGCGGTCAGGCCGATCGCCGCCAATTGGAGGAGGAGGAGGAGGACCGAGCGCCGCTTCAGCGCATCGCCTCCCGAGGTGGCTCCCGCGAGCTCGCGCCAGATATAGGTCGAGCCCACGGCCTTGCGGCGAAAACGCATCCGCAGGAAATAGAGGAAGGCGACAGGAAGGGCGGCGATCGCTATGAGGAGGGCTTCGGGGCGCGCGAGGACGAGGGCGGGGAGGCCGCTCAGCATACGATGCCCGCCTTCTTGAAATCCTCGTGGAAGACCTTGGCCGGCGAGGCGTCCGAGCCGATGAGGCAATACCCGAGCTCCCGGCGCGCGCATTCCGCGCGGACCTTGGAGAGATAGCCCTCGAGCGCTCGTCGGTACCGCTCCAGGAGGCCCTCGTCGGCGAGGACCGGCGTCTCGGCCCCGTCCTCCATGTCGACGAGGGTCACTTCTCCGCGCTCGGGGGGATCGAGCTCCTCGGCGGCGAGCAGCTGGACGACGTGGGTCTCGCAGCCCGAGGACGCGAGCGCGTCGAGGGCGCGCGGCCATTCGGGGAAGAGGAGGTCGGAGACGAGGACGGCGATGCATTTCCGCCCGTAGCGCGCGGCGAATTGCCGCAGGCCGGCCTCGGGGGAGGAGCGCTCGACGGCCTCGAGGGAGTGGACGGCCCTCGCGATGCCCGCCATCGTGAGCTTCTTGCGCTCCGGGCGGACGGGCTCGAGGAGGGCCGGGCCGAGGGCGGCGACTCCCGCCCGATTTCCCCCGCCCAGCGCAATCGCCGCCAGCACCGAGGCTATCCTCTTCGCGAGCGCGAGCTTCGTCGGCCCGCCGTAGTCCATGGAGCGGCTGAGGTCGATTATCGTGACGAGCGTGAGCTCCTTTTCCTCGGCGCAGAGCTTGACGAGGAGCCTTCGCGAGCGGAGGTACACCGACCAGTCGAGGAGGCGGACGTCGTCGCCGGGCACGTACTCGCGGTAGTCCGCGAATTCGATGCCGCCGCCCGTCGCGGGGCTGCGCTGCTCCCCCGCGGCGAAGCCCGAGAGCCGCCGCGTCGCGCGGATGGACAGACCTTTGGCGAGCGCGTAATCGCCGGCGTAGCCGAGGGGCATGCCGCTCCTCCCTAGGCCTTGGAGGCCGCGGGGAAATCCGCTATCGCCTCGTCGAAGGCGAGGGCCTCCCGCGCGGCCGCCGCGGAGTCGGCGATCAGGTCCTCGACGCGGACTCCCTCGCTCTGCCCCTCGAAGTTGAGGGCGACGCGGTGGCGGAGGGCCGGCTCCAGGACGCTCTCGAGGTCGGCCATGGCCGCGTTGAGGCGGCCGTCGAGGAGGGCGCGCGCCTTGGCCGCGAGGACGAGGGCCTGGGCGCCCCGCGGACCCGCGCCGTAGCGCGCGAAGCGCCTGACGCGCTCGGGCGACTCGGCGCGCTCGGGCTGGGTGCCGAGCACTATGCGCGCGGCCGTCTCGAGGAGGGCGGGAGCCGCCACCACCTCGCGGGCGGCTCGCTGGAGAGCCAGGATGTCGGCCTCGCGCATTACGCCTCCGGCCTCGGTCCCGGCGGGTCCCGAGGTCCGCTCGAGTATCCGCACGAGCTCGGCCTGGCTCGGATGGCCTACGAGGATCTTGAAGAGGAACCTGTCCACCTGGGCCTCGGGAAGGGGATAGGTCCCCTCCATCTCGAGGGGGTTCTGGGTCGCGAGGACCAGGAAGGGGCGGGGCAGGGGATAGGACCTGCCCCGCACGGTGACCGTGCGCTCCTGCATAGCCTGGAGGAGGGAGGACTGGGTCTTGGGAGAGGCCCGGTTGATTTCGTCCGCGAGGACGATATTGGCGAAGACGGGCCCCGGCTCGAAGCGCAGGCCGAGATCGCTTCCCTCGCCCTGGGCTATCATCGTCGCGCCCACGACGTCCGAGGGCATGAGATCGGGCGTGAACTGGATGCGCGAGAAGCGCATCATGAGGGTGTCGGCCAGGGTACGGACGATCAGGGTCTTCCCGAGGCCGGGGACGCCCTCGAACAGGACATGCCCCTCGCAGAGGAGGGCGACGAGGGCCAGGTCGATCACCTCGTCCTGGCCTACGATGATCCTCGCTATCTCCTCCCTCGCCTTCGCCATGCCGTCGATGCAGGCGGCGATGGGCATCTCTTCGCTGTTCATCGGCTGTCTCCTTTCGAAAGGGCCATGAAATACGAGCGGACGAAATCTTCGTACTCGAGGGGCACTCCCCGGCGGGCCATGGCCGATTCCGCGCTCTTGCGCGAATCCGGAATGAGCCTCGACAAAGCCGCCGACGATTCGCGCCCCGGAAGCGGCAGATCGAAGAGCGAGGCGGACTTCGTCGTCTCGAGCAGGGCTTTCGCCTTCCCGGCTTCCGCTTGGACATTCCCCCAATAGGCATCCGAGCCGGAGCCGCTCCCGGCATTCGACCCGCCCGAGCCCGTCCCTTGGGCTCCGCCGCCCTGCCCCTCGTCGGCTTGCCCATCCTCCATCTCGCCAAAGCTCGCCGAACCCAGGGAAGCGGACGGGCTCCGCCCGTTCGCCCCCATGCGGCCTCGCGGGCCGACGCCCGATCCCCCGCTTCCGTTTCGGTCATAGCCAGGATAGGCATCGGCCATTCCGACCGAGGCCCGTGCTCCCGCTCCCCCCGGCGCGCCCACGCCTTCGTCCCCGCCGCCGCTTTCGTCGCCCTTTCGCCCCTGCATGCCCGCTTCGCCCGCCGAGCCGGCGCCCGTCGCGATGGCGTCGGCGGCCTCTCGTATCCTCTCGCGGTCCCTCGTGAGCCTCTCCCTCTCGGCCTCGCCGACCGCGCGGGCGATCTTGGATCCGTACTCGCGGTCGGCCGACCTCAGCATGTCGCGAAGGTCGTCGAGCCTGCCCTCGAGGATGGCGCGCTCGGCCAGCGTCGCGAGGCGCTTGTCGTCGGGGAAGAAGGAGGAGGCGAAGGCCGAGGCCGTCTTGCCGCCGTCGCGGGCGAAGGCGCCATCGGCCGTCTTGGCCGATGCGGCGGCGATTCTCCCGCCGGCCGGCGCCGCTTCTCGAGCCTTGGCGGCCATGTTTCCGTAGGGCGCGGAGACGAAAACCGCATATGCGCCTATCGCGCAGGCGAGGGCCGCGACAGCGGCCCGCCTCGCGAGGGGCCTGGGCGATGCCCTGAGGGAGGAAGCGCGCGGCGCGAGCAGCTCGGCCTCGCGGATGATCTGTTCGTCGAAGAGACCCGCCGATCCGCGTCCGAGACAGGCGAGGGCGGCGGACAGGATCTCCTCGCCGCCGATCCTCTCGTCGAGCCAGCGCGCCGCCTCGGATTCGTCGATGCGCGACTTCCATGCCTTGGCGGCCCCCGCGGCTGCCCCGAGGATGACGAGGCCGCCCCAGAGAGGGAAGGCCGGCGTGCCGAGGCCGGCCGCGCGCAGGAGGGCGACCAGAAGGCCCGCCGCTATCGCCGAGGGCGCCGCCCAGGAAAAGGCGCGATAGGCCACGATGGCAGCGTTGAGCCGCGCGCGCGCCGCGCGCAGCGTCGAGAGCAGTCCCTCATGCATCGCGACCCCTCCGCAGGAAGGCGAAAAGCCAGGCCGTCGCGGAGAGCAGGGCGGCGGAGACGAGGACGCAGGCGCCCATGCCCAGGAAGGGAGCGGCCCCGCCCTCGGCTTTCAGGATATTCCAGACTTGCACGAAGGGATTCGACTCCGCCCAGGCTGGGGAAAAGAAGGCCGATCCGAGCCACAGCGCCAGGAGCAGGATGCCGGGCAGCCCGTCGGACTTCGAGAATACGAGGCTCGAGAGGAAGGCGGCGCTGAACGACGCGAAGTACGCGACCAGCCACGAAAGGAAGCAGGCCGCCAGCGCGCTCGCGCCGAGGCCCCAGGCGATGTCGGCGAGGGCGAGCGGAGGCGAAACGACGAGGGCGGCGAAGGCCCAGGCGGCGAGGGCCGAGAGCGATTTGCCGGCGACGATTTCCCTCGGCCGAAGGGGAAAGGCGAGAATGACGCTTCTCGCGTCCATGTCCGGCGGACGACTGCTGCCTTCCTTCCAGCCGTGGAAGATGAAGACGACGACGGCGCAGAGGGCGAGCGGGAGAGGCCGCGCCAGGGTCGCCCCTCCTACGACGGCCATCGCGACCGCGGACCTGAGCGCGACCGGCCTCATCCTCCGCTCCCTCCAATCGCGGAGAGCTTCGAGCATGAAGGCGAACATCATCCGCCTCCTCGAGAGGGCGGCCTTCCTCCCGCGAGGGGAAGGATCCAGCGTATCTCGCGAACGGGGCCCCCGGCGACCCTGAGGCCGAGGAAAGGCGCCGCCCCCTTCCCGATGAGGAAGGATCTCGCCTTACTTCCGCGCGCGAGTCCTTCGCGAAGGTCGATGATCCGCGGAAGCTCGGCGCCCAGCCAGTCCGGCTGAGCGGCGATTTTCTTCCATTCGCCGCCGGGGAGCCTTTCCCACCACAGGACGCCGGGCTCTCCCGCCCCGGCGCCGGCGGAATCCTCGCCTCGGAGCGCGAAGGCCATCGGTCCCGCGGATTCGAGATCGGGCGGTTCGTCGCCTCCTCGGGGATAGGAGCCGCGGACCAGGGCGGGAAGAGTGGATCCCTCAAGGGAGGACGGACCGAGGAGGGCCGCGAAGGAAAGATCATCCTCCTCCGCGGAGGCCGGACTGAAGCCGACCCGCATCGTCCGGTGCTCCCATGCGTCGTCGCGCCGCGAGCCGAAGCGGAATGAGCCGGACTCGAGGCCGGCGTACTCTATATCGAGGCCGCGTCCGGCTCGGATATCCATCCATTCGAAGGCCGGGAGGGGCCGGCCTCTGACGACCAGGGTCGAGACCACGACGGCCCCGGAGTCCGGCATTACCAGCGCGATCAAGCTCACGGAGGCGCCGCGCATGAAGGCCGCATCGAGGGTCCCGGCTCCGGCGAAGGTCAGCCCTAAGGAGAGAATCGAGGCGAGGACCAGGGGCGAGGCGCGCGAGGCTCCGAGAAGGGCGGCGGCGAGGACGGCGAGAAGCCAGGCCGCCATCGCGGCGATCAGGGCCAATCGCGCCTTGCCCGCGACGGAGTCGGGCTTTCCTTCCGCCGTCGCGTCCTTCGCGGACCTCTCGAGAGCGGAGGCGCCGACTCGCGTCGACTCGACATAAGGCTCGAGCGCCAGGATGCGGCGCCACGAAATGCCGCCGTCCGGGCCGGATCGATCGGAAAGCTCGCGTCGGTCCCGGACTACGGCGCCGAGACCGAAGGCGATGGCTTTCCCTTCGCCCTCGTCGAGGCCCGTCTCTCCGCGTCGGCCCTCTCGCGGATCTTCGATGCCGAGCGAGCCGACGAGCCCTTCGCGGCCTGCCTTCGCCGAGAAGACCGCGAGGCGCCCGCCCCCGGCGATCCAGGCGAGGAGGGCCTCCCTTTGGGCGGGGGAGAGGAGGGGACCGGGGTCCGAGACGGCTATAGCCCCGATGCCGTCGTAGTCGAGGCCGTTCGAGGGCAGGGCGGTCGGATCCGTATCGACGGCTCTCAGGGGCTCGACGGGCATGAGGGCGGCGGAGATGGCCAGCCGCGCCTCCAGGGACAGGCCGCAGACGAGAACGAGATTGCCCGGGAAGGCTTTAGAATGGGCATCCAGCTTCAGCTCGGCGAGGATGCTGCCGCCGGACATCAGCCTTACCTTTATCGTATCGAGCTCGGGAGCGATGAAGACGGGGCTTTCCATCCTCTGGCCGTCCCCCGCGGGGAAGGCCTCGCGCCCCAACTCGCGGCCGCCCTCGGCTTGACGCGATACTTGTATGGAAGCCGCCTCCGGCGCGCCCTCGCTGCGTATCCACAGAGGCGCCCATCGGTCGGGGACGACGACGCCGTCGAAGCCGAGGCTCGCCTCCAGGCGGGTCGGCCCACGCGTCTCCGGGAGGGGCGCCCCCGTCGCGGCCCACGCGGGAATTCCGGAGCCCGAAACGACCGCCCAGGCGAGGGCGATGGAGACGCGAATCGCAGCGAAAGGCCCCGGCTTCCTTCGAGACGGCGGATCGGGAGGGGATCCGGACTGCGCCTCCATCGGGACGACTTCCTTCATGACCTCATGATCGCGCCCATTTCCGCCTTTTCCCAGTTACGCGAGTACTCCTTTATCCCTTGTTTTTTCGTGACAATTGTACGGGGTCGACGAAGAGGGAGGGCATCTTGCCGCTCAGCTTGAGGAACTCCAGCCTGTCCTCGACTTCGAGCTTGAAGTAGACGGAGCTGATGTAGTTCCGGACGGTCTGCTCCGACAGGCCGAGGCGAGAGGCTATCTCGCGGTTCGAGCAGGATCGCGCCATGAGGGAGGCGACCTCGAGCTCCCTTCGGCTCAGGGCCTCGAGGGCGGCTTCGGGCTCCGCTTCCGACGCCCTCGACCCGCGCCCGGAGAGGAGCCTGGCGACATTCCCGGAGAAGAGCGTGGATCCGCGATGAACCGCGCGGATCGCCTCGAGCAGCTCCTCGGGGCTGATGCTCTTGAGCAGATAGCCCTTAGCCCCCCGCTCCAGCGAGGAGCGAAGGCACTCCTCGTCGAGGAAGGTGCTGAGCATGATGATCTTGGTCCCCGGGAGGCGGGAGCCGATGAGCCTGGCCGCGTCGACGCCGTCCATCTCGGGCATCCGGACGTCCATGAGCACGATGTCCGGCTCGAGCTCCTCCGCCATGGCGACCGCCCGGGCCCCGTTCGGCGCGACGCCAAGGACTTCCATGTCCGGGGCCGTGCCCGCTATCACGTAGCGCAGGCTTTGGGCGAAGAGCTCCTGGTCGTCGGCCAGGATCAAGCCTATCTTCCCGTCCCTCATCCTATGCGCCTCGCCCCGCGGGAGGAGTCGAGGCGGGCTCGAGCGGCAGGCGCATCGCGATGGAGAATCCGCCCGCCGAGGAGCCGAGCTCGAGACTGCCCCCGAGCTTCTCGATCCTCTCGCGCATGCCCGAGATGCCGATGCCCTCGTGCACTTCCTTCGCTCCTCCTCCGTTGTCCTTCACGGCGACGACGAGACCCTCCTCCGAGACGCGGAAGGACACCCTGATCGCCGTCGCCTTGCCGTGGCTGAAGGCGTTGAGCATGCCCTCCTGCACGAAGTGGCTCGCCGCGAAGGCGGCCTCGTCGCCGATCGCCCAATCGAAATTCCCGAAATCGAGGTCGACCTCGGCGCCCGTGGCGGTCCTGAAGGCGCGGACCGTCCTCGCTATGGCGTTAGGCCCCGCGGCTATCCGTATCTCGCGCCTTCGGAGGTCGCCGAGGATCGCGCGGACCTGGGCGAGGGCCCGGTCGGCGTCGGCCCTCGCCGAGTCGAGGAAGGAAGGGACCCTTCCCGGTTCCTTCGCGCACATGAGGGAGGCCGCGCGCATCGCCATCGACGTATTCGTCAGCGCGTAGCCGACGACGTCGTGGATATCGCGCGTCAGCCTGAGCCGCTCCTCGTGGG
The DNA here is from genome assembly GCA_964396415.1 of uncultured Treponemataceae bacterium. Lineage (GTDB taxonomy): Bacteria > Spirochaetota > Spirochaetia > Treponematales > Rectinemataceae > UBA1306. The sequence continues at coordinate 17,719 of CAYNFM010000058.1, forward strand.
CGGATCTCTCCTCCACGCTCGCGCTGTAGTCCTGGTACGAGAGGTTGAGCTTCATGACTCCGAGGAGGGACTCGGCGAGCCTGTCCGTCTCGGACCTGAAGGCCGACAGCGCCGAGACGAGGACCGAGGCGGCGAGGGGAAAGGCGACGAAGACGAGTCCGTCGCGGAACGACGCGGATCTTTGGCCGAGGACCTCGGGCGGGAAGACGATGAAGCGGGCGGCGCAGGCCGCGGCCAGGGCCGAGGAGGAGACCGCGATGCCCCCGGGAAAGGGAAGGTAGAGGGAAATCGGAATCGTCACGTAGGTCAGGAAGGCCAGGCAGGATATCGGCGTCAACGGGAAGTAGAGTATGAAGCAGAGACAGAGGATGCCTCCGGTCCACAGAAGGGGACGGAGCGGGCCCTTGCCGCGAAAGGCGTATTCGAGCACGAGGACCGCGCTGGAGAGCGCCGTGATGAGCGCGAAGGCCGTCTCGTCCGCCCTCGTGACGCAGAGGCCGTCCAATCCGGCGATCTCCGACGCCGTCAAGACGCCGCCGAGCGCGAGGGACGAGACGAGGAAGGCGAGCGGCATGAGGCCGCGGTCGATGCCGCGGGCGATCCGAGACAGGGCTTTCGCGTTCGTCTTCATGGCCGCGAGCTCTCCTCCCCGCCTGAACAGTACCTTGTACCGATGCGCCTGTCGATATATCGACGGCGCGTCTATTGAACGAGGAAGGCTATCGTTGTAGGATGGACGGCTATGAAAGTTAGGACCGAGCTGTCGTCGCTGGTCAGTCTTTCGTTCCTGGCCTTGGCCATCGCGGCGGGCGCGTACTTCCTGGCCGTCTCGTCCGTATCCGGCATCGAGCGCGAGAGGGCCGTCCTTTCCGATCTCGAGGCCGGGACCAAGGATTTCCAGTCTTCGCTCGTGAGCCTCCTCGCGGACTACGTCGGCGCGTCTCAAAAGGCCTTCGCCTCCGCCGTCGCGACCTACCGGAAGAAGTTCGACAAGATCGACGGATTGAAGCTCCTGCTCTCGACCGACGTTCGGACCAAGCAGGCGATCGCCTCGGTCAAGGCGCTCCGGGACCTGATCGAGCCGGATATCGACGCGACCACGACGGCGATAGACTCACTCGTGAAGTCCTCCATAAACCTGTACTTCTCGTCGTCGTATACGCTCACGCGATTCTACTCGGCTCCCCTCCGGAAGGGCGTAACCGAGGACGACGTCACGTTGGCCCAGAACCAGGTCGGCACCATCAACAACCTGGTGCAGAAGCTCAACCAGGAGCTCGACGTGACGGCCCAGGCGATCGCGAGGCAGGACGGCGTGATCGAGGCGACGATAGGAGCGATAAAGGCGAGGAGCCTGGCGATCGCCGCCCTCATCGTGGTCGTCATCGTCGCGGCTTCGCTCGTCGTCTCGCTCAGAAGGGCGTCCTCCATCTCGGGCGCGATCGGCTCGGTCGGCAAGGCCCTGTCGGCCATGGCTTCCGGCGACTTGACGGGGAAGGCCGTCGAGGGCCTGAAGCCGAAGCCGGAGGCGCGATCGGGGAACGAGATCGACACTCTGGCGGCCGACCTCGCCGGGCTGATGACCTCCCTCAACGGCGCCGTGTCGGGAATCAAGGCGGCCTCGAGGGAGAACCGGGATCTCGGGCGCGGCCTTTCCGAGGCCGTGGCCGAGGCGACGTCCGGCTCGGCCGAGATAGAGTCGAGCGCGAGATCCATCAGGGCGCAGATGGAGCGGATGGGAGAGATGGTCGAGGCCTCCCGGGCGTCGGTGGACGCCATGAGCTCGGGGATCGGCTCCTTCAACCGGCGCATCGAGACCCAGAATTCGATGGTCGACTCGGCGGTCTCGGCCGTTACCCAGATGCTGTCGTCGATAGATCGCATAACTCGCATAACCGAGACCGACCGCGGCTCGGCCGAGTCGCTCGTGTCCGAATCCGACAAGGGACGCTCCGTGTTCGTGAAGGCCTTCGATCGGGTCTCGGAAATCGCCGGCAGCGCCGGGGACATCCGGGAAATGGCCTCGGTGATAGCGGGCATCGCGTCCCGTACGAACCTCCTCGCGATGAACGCCGCCATCGAGGCGGCCCACGCGGGGCAATACGGACAGGGATTCGCGGTCGTGGCGGACGAGATACGCAAGCTGTCCGAAGCCTCGAGCCTGAGCTCCAAGAACATCGCCGTCAAGATCCGGGAGGTCACGGAGAAGATCGCCGAGGCGGCCGAGACGAAGCGCGACACCAGCGAGGCCTTCGACTCCATCAGCGCGAAGATCCGCGAGGTCTCCGCCTCCATCGCCGAGATCTATTCCAACATAGCGGAGATACAGTCCGGCACGAGGCAGATAACGTCCGTCATGACCGATCTCCAGGGCCAGTCCTCCGAAACGACCTCGGAATCCAAGCTCGTCGCGGGCGGAGCCGAGGCCATACGGGGGACGGCGGACGATCTGTCCCGCATCTCCCGCGAAGTGGTGTCGAGCATCGGCGAGATAGCGCAGGAGCTCGGGGGGATCGGCGAATCCATACGGGGCGTCTCCGAGAGGGCCACGAGAATAGGCGAGATCGGCGACGAGCTGGACGGCCTCATCAATCGCTTCGTGACAGAAGCCCCGATCGAGTCGGCCGAGGCTTGACCTGTAGCATCCTCCATGTCACCCTGCCACGAGCGGGGTACGGACGATGAGCACAATTCATGGCGAAGGCGCGGATCGCGGCGAAGGCGCTAATCGCGCTGAAGGCGCGATAAGGATCAGCGCGCGCGCTTTCATCACCACCATCGCGATCATCCTCGCCCTGATGATCGGCTCGGGCATCCTTAGCTATGTCGTGCCGGCTGGCAGCTATTCCCATGTCGTGGAGGGCGGGGTCGACAGGGTCGTTCCGGGGACTTATGCCCCCGGCCACAGGCCCGACTACCCGGCCTGGCGCTGGTTCACGGCCCCAGTAGAGGTATTGTGGTCGCCGGGAAACCTGCAGGTGATCACGATCATCGTCCTCCTCGTCCTCATCGGCGGATCCTTCACCGTCTTGGACAAGTGCGGAATCCTCAAGGTCGCCCTGTCCATGATCGTAGGCCGCTTCAAGAAGAACAAGTTCGCCCTCATGGCGGCGATCATTTTCTTTTTCATGTTCGCCTCGTCGGTCCTGGGCATCTACGAGGAGGCGGCTCCCCTCGTCGTCTTCATCGTGCCTCTCGCCCTCTACCTCGGATGGGATAGCCTTACGGGCCTCGGCATGAGCCTGCTGTCGCTCGGTTTCGGATTCGCGGCGGCGACGATGGACCCCTTCATGGTGACCATCGCCCAGTCTCTAGCCGGCCTGCCCCTCTACTCCGGCCTCTGGCTCAGGGCGATCTTCTTCGCGGTCATGTTCGGCCTCGTATTCGTCTTCGTTCGGGGCCATGCCCGAAAGGTCGAGCGGGATCCGACTTCGTCCCTCGTGTACGAGGAGGACCGGCGCCTCCGCTCCGCGATCGACGTCGCGGGCGCGGTCGCCAGCGAAGAGGACCTGTCGCGTCCCCGGATGCGCGCCGGCGTCAGATGGCTCGGCCTATGGTTCCTCGCCGCGATCGTCTTCATCCTATCGGCGACGCGCATCAAGGCTATCGCCTTCCTGGCCTTCCCAATAATGGGTCTTTTCTTCTTCGTCGCCTGCAACGGCGCCGCCCTCGTCGCCGGCGAAAGGGCGAAAACCCTCGGGAAGTGCTTTCTCCTGGGCATGAAATCGATACTCCCGGCCATCGCGATGATCCTCATGGCCATGAGCGTCAAGCTCATCATCACGAAGGGAGGCATCCTCGATACCATCCTCTACGCGGCGGCGGGCAAGATCGGCGGCGTCGGACCCTATGCCGCCGTGGCCTTCGTCTATCTCCTCACCTTGATCTTCGAGTTCTTCATTCCTTCGGCCTCCGCCAAGGCCTTTCTAGTCATACCGATCCTCGCCCCCCTCGCCGATCTCGTCGGCCTCACGCGGCAGACCGTCGTCCTCGCCTTCGACAACGGCGACGGCTTCGCCAACATCCTCTACCCGACCA
>CAYNFM010000059.1:0-2612 GCA_964396415.1 uncultured Treponemataceae bacterium
CCCGCGCTCGACGGGTCCTCGAAGGCCCAGGGATCGAGCTGATGTATCGAGGGCCGCGGCTTGAGACCGGGCCGCGACTCGATGTACTTGACCCCTCCCGCCAAGCCTCCTATCTGGTCCTGCCAGCCGCCCCCGGTGGTCAGCATCTGCTCCATCTCGAGCACCTGGAGGAAGAGCGAATCGGCGGCGCTCGGCAGGCCGAAAAAGCGCTCGAGGGCCCCGAGTATCGTCCCCGCGAGGATCGAAGAGGTGCCCAGGCCGGAGCCCTTCGGTATCGCGCAGAGGAGGGTGAGCTCTATGCCTCCACCCGCGGCGCTCAGAGTCGGCGCAAGGGGCGCTCCCCCCGCCAAGCCCCCTCCCAGCCCCAGGAGGATCAGGGCGGCCTTGGGCAAGGCGAAGGGCGAGGCCGGGTCCCGATAGCTCCTGAGTCCCTCGGTGTCGCCGATCGTCTCGGTGAGCCCGAGATCTATCGAATGCACGCGGATCCTGGGCTCGCTCGTGCGGCGGACGAATACCTGGATAGGACTTTGCCCGTTCAGGTCGACGGCCAGATTGACGACCGCTCCCCCGTAGCGGTTCGTATAGGGCGGAGTGTCCGTCCAGCCGCCGGCGATATCGAGACGGGCCGGGGAGCGGGCCCACACTATCTGGTCCTCCTTGACCGATATCCGCAGGCTCTTTCCGTTTAGCATCGGGGCGAAATCGAGCTCGATGCGCTCGTCCCGCGGAATCCCTCGGAGGCCCGCCCTTCGCAGCGCCGCCCCCCGATAGGCCTTCAAAAGGGGATCGTCGGTGGAGGCGTAGCGCGCGCCGAGAGCCGCCGCATCGATCCCGCCGGCGTCCGGCCGCGCGAGGATCGCGAAATCGGCGGCCGGAATCGAGAAGAAGCCCCCGCGCTCCAATACCGCCGCCAGCTCGAGCTCCCGCATACGCGAGCGTTCGCGATCCCGCGCGAGGACGTCGGACAGCTCGTTGGCCTTCGCGAGGGAAATGCGCTCCGCGGCCTTGAACCTGGCACCCCACGCCGCCGGATCGCTCGGTCGGCGCCAGTAGCCCGACAGGAACTCGGAGTCGGCTGCGGCGGCGAAGAGCCGCGCGTCATAGAGATCGAAGACCCCCTCCCCGACGCCGAGGTCCTCGGGCGCGAGGAATCGCTCTTCGAGCCACTCGGCCATGCCTATGCCGCAGAAACGCGCCTCGGCGATCGACGCCTGCGGCTTGAAGCTATCGCCGCCGTGATAGACCAGCCTGTAGGATTCCAGGCCGCCGCCCGCGTCGATCCTTCGCTCGTCGACGCAGATTCCCCGCGGCAGGGGCTCGCGAAGCTCGAGCTCGCGGACTCCGACGAGCATGTTCTCCCCTTCGAGCGTAGCGCGCAGGTCCCGGCAGTTCTCCGCGTAACAGCCTCTTCCCCGCGACTCGAGCTCGGTCCCCCGGCAGGAGAATCGGACCAGCATATCTCCCGCCTGGGGGACGAGCTCCTCCGTCGGCAGGGCGTAGAAAGTCGCGTGTCCCCTCTCGCGCAGCTCGACGCAGGCCGCGGGATACTCGACGGCGCTCCCGAAGTGCAGGAACAGGGGATTCTTCACCAGGACGCCCGAGAGGCCGCAAGGATGGAAGAGATCGAAGAGTTCCTCCAGGTCGGGCCGCGAAAGCCCCGACCCTCGCCCGACCCGATCCAGGTACGAAGCGAGATCGAGACTGGCCAGACAGGCCGTCATCAGCTCGAGATAGAGATCGAAGCGATAGACCCCGCCCCCCTGCCCGATGCCCGAATCGATCATCGAGCCGAGCTTCCTGGCCGCGAGCTCGGATAGCGCCTCGAGGGCTCGCCCCCGGAAAGAGGCGATGCCGAGATCCAGGGCGCAGGCGTCCCGGCCGTCGATCCGCGCCTCGCGCTCCAAAGTCTCCTTGGAAGCCTTCTGGAAAAAATCGGCGACCGATCCGGTAAGGGGATCGAAGACGTAGACCCCGTGCCGCGAGCCGCGCTCGAAGGAATCGGGGGCGGCGAAGCCGCACAGCGGCTCGTCGGGCAAATCCAGCATATCCGTGTCGAAGTCGATCACCACGTCGCCCGAACAGACGACGAGCTCGTCGTCCCTCCACGGATAGCGCAGGAAGAGAGCAAGCATGTGATCGAATACGACCGGCTGGATGAGGCTGCTGGACGGAGAAGGCAGCGGAGCGAAGAGCTTACCCTCGGGGACGTAGGCGGGCAGCCGGCGCGACTCCCCTCCCGCGTGGATGACCAGGACCCTGGCGCCGCCCAATATGCCGCCGCCCGATCCGCCGCTGCCCGGCGCGCGGCCGCTTGCCGCTTTCCTTCGTTCCGGCCCCAGGCGCAGCGTCGCCTCGCGCAAGGCCCGCAAGCTGCCTCCGCCGGAACCGACCCTGCCTCCGGGAGGATCGGCGCAGACCAGGAAATCGATTTCGCGCGGGTACAGCCCGGCATCGATCCTCCGCGCTATCAGGGTCCGGAAGGTCTCGGCCTGCCTCTCGTCCGAGGCGGTGATTACGCAGCTCGTGAAGATACTCATAGGCCACCTGGAATTTAAGCTCGAGTAAACGCTATTCTATAGCATGAAAATCCGGCGAAGGGAGGAGAATGTCGG
>CAYNFM010000059.1:2712-12043 GCA_964396415.1 uncultured Treponemataceae bacterium
CGACCTCGCATCGCCGACCTGGGCAGCGGAGCCGGGCTACCCGGCGTACCCCTGGCCCTCGCCCTCCCGGAAAGCGAAATCGTCCTCATGGATCGCATGACCCGGCGCATACGCTTCCTCGAATCCCTGCGCGACGTCCTTCCCTTGAGCAACGTGGATATCGTCGAGACCCAGATCGAGCACGCGCGCGGCAGCTTCGACCTGATCGCCTTTCGCGCCTTCCGCCCCTTCGAGCGCAAGCTGTTCAAACGGGTCTTCGCGCTGTGCGACAAGGGCGGAGCCGTCCTAGCCTACAAGGGGAAGGCAGACAAGGCGCGCGCGGAGCTCGCCCAAATCGAAGGGCTCTACTCGAGCGCGGACATAATCCCGGTCGAGGTCCCCTTTCTCGAGGATGAGCGCTGCGTGGTCGTCCTTAGGCTCATCGCCTAGGCGCATCGCCTAGGCTGACCCCTTGATGGGCCCCCGAGCATAAGGCACTAGAGATGGTTTCTATTTGCGAAAATGAACAATAACGGCTATTATTACTATTAATGAAGTTCGATGAATTGCTCGATCGCTTCAATGGAGAAGCCTATTTCGACTACGCATCTGTTGCCCTTCTTTTCCCGGAAGGCGATGAAGCGATCAGGACGGCTCTCCATCGCTTTAGGAAGAGCGCTCGGCTCCTCGAACTCCGCCGCGGACTCTATGCCTTCGCGGAACGCTATCGGAAGGTCTCCCTTACGGGTCCGGTCGTCGCCGGGGCATTGTATCCGCCATCCTACCTCTCCGAACGCTGGGCGCTCTCGTTCCATGGAGTCATACCCGAAAAGACAGTGGTCTATACGAGCGTGACGCTTCGTACGACGAAGAGTTTCGACAACGATTGGGGCCGTTTTACGTTCAGGACGCTGAAGCCCGCTCTCTTTTCCGGTTTCGCGATCGAAGCGATCTCCGGCGCGCCCGTCCGTATCGCGACGCCGGAAAAGGCCCTCCTCGATCTGTGGCACCTCGAAGCCGGAGAGTGGACGGAGGCAAGGATGGAGTCGATGCGTTTCGAAGCCGGCGCCATCGGGACCGAAAGCCTCGTGGCGGCGGCCGAAGGCTCAGGTATCCCGCGGCTTCGGCGAGCGGCAGAGACATGGAAACGCTATGCGGGCGAGTCCATGAAAGGAAGGATCGAGCTATGAAGGCGGAGGCCATCGGCTATGCCCTCCGCTCGAAAGATCCGATCGATAGAACCAATATTCTCCGCGAATATGTCCAGGCATGCGCCCTGCGCAGCCTCCACGAGTCGCGAGCCTTCGAAAGTCTTTCCTTCGTCGGAGGGACCGCTCTCCGCTTCCTCCACGATCTTCCCAGATATTCGGAGGACCTGGATTTTTCGCTCGAATCGCCCGAAGGCTACGAGCCACTCGCCTGGATGGCCAAGGTCAAACGCGATCTCGTACGTCTTGGTTTCGAGGCAGAGCTCTCCTGGAACGATCGAAAAACCGTCCAGGTCGCCTGGATCAAAATCCCCGGCCTGCTCAAAGAGGCGGGCATCGTAGACCGCGCCGAGCAGAAGCTCTCGGTGAAGCTCGAGATCGACACCAAGCCGCCGAGCGGGGCCGTTATGGAAAGGCGGCTCGTCAACAGGAGGCTCGTCTTCGCGCTCAGGTACCACGATCTTCCTTCGCTCATGGCGGGAAAGATCCACGCGCTTCTCACGAGGCCCTACGATAAGGGGCGCGACTGGTTCGATTTGCTCTGGTACCGCACCCGCCGCCCCCCGGTAGAGCCGAACGATGAGCTCCTCGAGTCGGCGCTAGGCCAAACAGGGATGTCGCTTAACAAGAACTGGCGCTACGACGTAGAACGGCGTCTCGACGATCTCGACTTCAAGGCCCTCCGCGCCGATGTCGAGGCCTTCCTCGAGCGCCGGGAGGATGCGGCTCTGCTGACGAAGGAGAATATGAACGATGCGCTCTTAGTTTAGCCCGGAGATTCGACCCGAGCGCTATGACCGATAAAATCGGTTGTATTCATAATGGCTAGCCATTAATATATCGACATGATTCATCGAGATATCGAAGATCGTATAGTACCTTGGCTCAGCCGAGATAAAATCGTCATTATCAAAGGGGCCCGCCAGGTCGGCAAGACGACGATCATGAAGGCCATCCAGGAGAGGCTCGTGCTCCGTGGGCCGAGGCGACTCCCTATGAACTCCTGGACGGGCACGCCGTCGAGAACGCGATATGGTCGACTCTATCCGGATGCTTCTCCCCGGAATCCGTCAAATATTGGCGGAGCGCGGCCGGAGCCGAGATCGATTTCATCGTAGAAAGCGCAAGCGGGATCATCCCCATCGAAGTCAAATTCACGGCCGCGTCGCCGAAGGAGCCGGTTACGCTGCGCAACTTCAAGCAGGCCTACGCCACGGCTCATCCCGGCGTCGTCATATCGCGGGACTCGATCTCCGTCCCCGCCTCCGAAGGCGCGGCCCTCGTCCTACCGGCTTACCTCGCCGATTTCGTCTCGTGGCCGGAATAGAAGAGAAGGATTTCATGTGCTTCGCAAAACGATCAATCGATTGATCGTTTTGCATAAAGCGGATATAGTTTCAATGATGATCGCGCGTTTGCTGGAATCCGAACTGCGAAAGGCCTCTTCGTATTATCCTGTCGTTACCCTGACGGGTCCCCGGCAATCCGGTAAAACTACCCTTATTCGAACTCTCTGGCCGAGGAAAACCTATGTATCCTTGGAGGATCCGGATATTTTGGATTTCGCCAAGGATGATCCTCGGGGCTTCCTGACTCAGGGCGATGACGAGGGATTGATCATAGACGAGGCGCAGCGCCATCCGCCCCTTTTCAATTACCTCCAAGGCTATGCCGACCGATCGCCGCCGGGCCGGTACCTGCTCTCGGGATCCAACAACTTCCTGCTCATGGAGAAGATCGGCCAAAGCCTTGCGGGCCGGACGGCGGTCCTGGTCCTTCTTCCTTTCTCGGCCGAGGAGCTCGCTTCCGAGAGGCAGGACGCGAAATGGCAAGAGGCCGCGTGGCGCGGTTTCTATCCCCGCGTCCGCGTCTCCGGCGTGCCTGCCGATATCTTCGCCCGCGATTACCTCGCTACCTACGTGGAGCGCGATGTCCGGCTGGTCAAGAACATCGGCGACGTTAGCGCCTTCAGGCGCTTCCTGCAATTGTGCGCGGGAAGGGCAGGGCAGCTCATGAACATGGCAGCTCTCGCGAGCGACGCCGGCATAGCCGTGAATACCGCGAAATCTTGGCTCGCCCTTCTCGAGGCGGCCTGGCTGGTCGTCCTCCTCCATCCCTGGCATGAGAACCTCGGCAAGCGAATCGTAAAAGCCCCCAAGCTCTATTGGTACGATACCGGCCTATTGTGCAGGCTCCTCGACATACGCAAACCGGAAGACTTGGACTTTCATCCATTGAAGGGGGCCGTATTCGAGAACCTCATCGTCGCCGAGCGGTACAAGGCGGCAAGTCATCGCGGCAAGCCCGCGGAGCTTTATTTCTGGCGCGACGGCTCGAAGCGGGAAATCGACCTCCTCGAGAAATCCGGCTCCGAACGGACCATTTGGGAATGCAAATCCGGCTCGACCATCGCGAGCGATTACTTCAAGCATCTCGAGTTCTTCGGCGGCCAGGCGAACATTCCCCCCGATCGAAGGCTGCTCGTTTACGGCGGCAGGGATTCCTTCGCGCGATCGGAGGCCTCGGTCCTCGGTTGGCGGGATGCGCTGATGCGGCCGGAATAGATCCGCGCCCTGCCGGGCGCGGCAAAAAAAAAGGCCCGGGCAATTGCCCGGGCCTTCCTCCTGGATATCCATATGGCTTTTCGCTCATCCCTCTCAATGCGCCACTGCATAACCGACGAGGCCCAGGTACTCGTGGAGGGCCCGGTACGAGTCGTCAAAAGCATCGGATGAAGGCAGAAAGTCTACTAAAGCGTGGGGGCTCCTGGCAGCCTTGTAATCCGTCGGCGCCGCAAGCACCTTTAGGCCGACTTTCTCGAAAGACGCCACGCTCCGCGGCATATGATAGGCGGAGGTGACGAGTATGACGGAAGCAGGACGGTACAAGCGGGATACGTTCTTCGCGCTTTCCCTCGTGGTTCGGCTCTCGTCATCGAAATAGCTTTTCCCCTGGAATCCGCTTTCCGCGATAAAGCGGCGCGCGGCGGCTGACTCGATCTCCACGCCTTCTTTGGGGTAGGGCTGCCCACCGGTAAACACGAGGGGAAGGCCCAATTTCTTCGCGACCCTTATCCCGTAGACGAGGCGCTTAAGGGACTCGTCGCCCAGGCCGGAGCGCAGCGCTTCCTCGGGGGAGCGATCGACGTTGCCTGCGTCGAGGACCACAACCAGGGCATCCTCGAGGTCCCCCGCAGCGGTTGAGGTTATTCTATAAGGAGGATAGCGATCCTCCAGCGGGCGGATGAGCAGGTCCGAAAAGGCAGGGGTGGAGAGGGCGTAGAATAGGGTGAGCGTTATGCAGGCGAGGATCGCCCCGGCTCGCCTCTTGCCGAAATAAAGCAAAAGGGTCGCCAGGAGGAAGGCTAGGAAGAAGACTCCCGGTGGAAGAAGGACGAAGGTTGCGAGCTTAGAGAAAAAAAACACTGGAAGACTCCCGGATACTACAACAGTTTAGGGCATGGAGGAAGATGCGGAATCCTCGTCGATTTTCGGTCAACCCTCCGTCAGCATCCCCTTGGCCCTCGCGTCGATCGAATTGAGGATCTGCATGAGGGTCTGCTTTTCTATGAGGTCGATGAGCCGCGCCTCTACGAAGCGCTTGGCCTCCTCGCTGAACACTCCCGCCGTGATGCAGTAGCCCTTGCCGGCCTTGAGGTCCTTGACGCGGGCATGGAAGTCGCGGACGGAGAGCTCGCCCACGGTCCCTTGCGAGCGGATGAAGCGGAACAGGATGACGTCGGACCATTTCGAGGTCTCGATCTCCGCGAGTATGTCCGCCCAGTCGTTGCCCTGCACGGAGATGTCGGTGATCTTGACCTTGGCCTTGGGGAAGAAGAGGAGGGCGATCTTCCTGCACAGGGTGACGAAGTCGCTCATAGTGCCGAGCAGGAAGGTCTGGAGATTGCGGTTGGAATTGAGCTCCCTGTACTTGATGAGGAGGGCCGGCACGTCCTTGAAGTTGGGATAGACCAGCTGCACGTCGTTGAGGAGGGTCACGGCCCTGCCGATGTCCTGCATCTTGAGGGAGGCCGCGGCGAGGCGGTACTTGAGCTCGACGACGGTCTCGAGCTTCGCGTTCTGATGGCGCAGCCCTATCTCGAAATCCGCAACCGCCCGCTCGAAGAGCCTTTGGTTCAGGTGCACGGTACCCGCGAAGAGCGAGGCCGAAGGCCCCAATACGGGATCGGCGCGCAGGTGGGTGAATATCTTGAGCGCCTGATCGAGGTTGCCGAGCTCGTAATAGCACTCGGCCGCGGCGAAGAGGGATTCCTTGTCCTCGGGCTCGTAGTCTATCGCCTTGCGCAGCGCGATGAGCGCCTCTTTGTAGGATTTTATCTTGAAGTAGGAGTTGCCGAGGTAGCGCAGGGCCACGGCGTTCTCGGGCTGGCTCGATACCGCCTGCGTCAGGAGGCTCACCGCCTTCTCGTAGGCCTTCTTCTGGTACTCGAGCACGCCCAGATTGTAGTCGACGTTGAAGTCGTCCTGCTTGATGGTGCGCGCGACCATGAGGCCGCGATAGGCGTCCTCCATCCTTCCCAGCTTGAGGGCCGCGATGCCGTAGCGCGCGTTGGCCTCGAACTCGTCGATGTCCGGATTGCCCGCCCCCGCCTCGGTCAGGGTCTCGTAGGCCTTGCAGGCGCGCTCCCAGTCCTGCTCGTCCCAAGCCAGGGAGCCCAGGGCCCCCAGGGCCTCGAGATCCTTCGGGTTGGAGGCGAGGCGGCGGTTGGCCTCCTTGAGGATCTGCGCCTTGTCCTTCGCCCTGATCCGCTTCTTGCCCCCGCCCGCGATCTCGCCCCGCTTCGCGGAAAAGGCCAGGCTCAGGACTATCGCGAAGACGAGCACGACGACGATGACGATGACGACGGGAAGCAGGCCCATGCGCTTAATAGTGAAGCCTGGCGGGTCAGCTGTCAACTGCGCGCGTCGCCCCGAGTCATTCCCGCGACGGTCCTCCCGCCACCGCCGCGCCCAGCTCGCGCAGGAGCCGCGCTACGTCGGAGGCCCCGAAGCTGCGCATGATGGCCGCCTGCCCGGGGAAGCGCGGCTTGATATAGCTGTCGACGGAATATCTCGCCAGGGTCGTCGGGCCGTCCTTCCCTTGGTCCTCCGAGAAGGTCCAGCCCCCCTTGCTCGAAAGGCAGGTATCGTCCGTCTCTATCGTCTCGAAGCTCACCTTCGCCTCGCGCGGGCCCGTCCGCTCGACCCTGTTCGCGAAGACGAGGTTGGAGACGTAGGCGAGGCCGAGGAGGCGGACGGCGGTCCTCTGCTCGGTAACGGCGAAATCCTTCGACTCCGACCGCACCCGGACGGCCTCGATCCGCGAGAAGACGCGGGGGGACCGCGGGAAGTCCCAGAGCGTGGCTATCAGATCGTCGATGCTCGCGCCATAGAGGCCCTCGTATTCGCAGGTCATGTGGATCCATCGCCCGCCGTTCGCGTCGCGATACTCCGAGACCTCGAAGCCCAATTGGCGCGAGGCGCGGAGCCCTCCCGCCGCCGCGGCCGGGAAGGAGGACGCGAGGAGGATAGAGCAGAGCATCGCGACGGTACGTATCGTTCTCGACTCGCCCATGGCAATATTGCCTCGACTTTCACGGCAGGTTATAGTACTTTCCTTCTCCCGAAGGAGCGCGCGCTTTGAGGATAGCCCTCGTTACGGATTGCTATTGGCCCCGAGTGAACGGCGTCACCGTGTCCGTCCAGAGCTATCGGGACCAATTGGAAAAATTGGGGCACGAAGTCATCATCCTCTGCCCCGAGTATCCGCCCTCGCGCGGCCCGGTCGCCAGGGAGCCTTCGGTGCGGCGCTTCCCCTCCGCATCCTCTTCCGTCTCCAAGGAGGACCGCCTCATCAAGCTCTCGGCCTTCCCGGTATTCGCCCGCACGCTGGAGCGCTTCAACCCCGACGTCATCCACATCAACACCGAGCTGATGGCCTTCCTCGCGGCGCGAAGCTACGCCAGGCTCCGTGGCTACCCCATCCTCATGACCTCGCATACCGACTACGAGGATTATATCACCAATTACATCACCGTCGTGCCGCCGCGGATCATGAGAGCGACGATCCGCTTCCTCATGCGCGCCGTATTCGGAACGGCGGACATCATCATCACGCCCTCGCGCAACCAGGAGCAGAAGCTCAAGGCCTATCACATCCGCAAGCGCTTCATAGTCATTCCCACCGGCATAGCCGGCGCCTTCGTCCCGCAGGATGAAGAGAGGGTAACGGCCTACAGGGCCGGGCTCGACGAGCGCTTCCCCTCCCTCGCCGGCAAGCGCATCCTCCTCTTCGCGGGACGCATCACCGTCGAGAAAGACGTCAAGTTCCTCATCCCGGTGCTCAGGAGGCTGCGCAATTACCGGGACGACGTCGCCCTCCTCTTCGCGGGAGACGGCCCCGCCCGTGTCCAGGTGGAGGCCGCCGCCAAGCGCTGGGGCCTGGAAAAGGCCTGCTTCTTCATGGGCTACGTCGCCCGCGCCGAGCTCCCCCTCGTCTACGCCGCCTCCGACGTATTCGTCTTCCCCTCCAAGACCGAGACCCAGGGGCTGTGCACCCTCGAAGCCATGGGCACCGGCCTCCCCGTCGTGGCGATCGGGGAGATGGGCACCCTCGACGTCATGCGGGGGGACCACGGCGGCTTCATGGTGGGCGACGACAAGCGCGAGTTCGCCCAGGCCGTCCTCAGCCTCCTGGCCGACGAGAAGCTCCATGCCAGGAAATCCGCGGAAGCCATAGCCTGGGCCAGGCAATACCGCATCGAGACCACGACCGAGCGCCTGGCGCGGCTGTACAAGATAGTCTCGGCCCAGCGCGCGCGAAACCTCAGGCTACGGAGCATGATCCGCTGACCTACCGCCTCGCGTAGTTCCTCTCCAGCCAGTTACGGTACTCGCCCGTGCGCACGTTCTCGCACCATTTCCGGTTTCCCAGGTACCAGCGCACCGTCTTTCGCAGGCCTTCGTCGAAGCTCGACTCCCGCTTCCAGCCCAGTTCTTTCTTGATCCTCGAGCAGTCGATGGCGTAGCGGCGGTCATGGCCTGGACGGTCCTTCACATAGGCGATGAGCGAAAGGAAGCGATCCTTTCCTTCGCCCGTTTCCTCGGCGACAATCTCGATGAGCCTCCCGAGGAGCCGCAGGTTCTCCCATTCGTTCTCGCCGCCGACGGCGTAGCTTCGCCCCGCCTCGCCCCGCTCCATGATCTCCCAGACCGCGGAATTGTGGTCCTCCACGTAAATCCAATCGCGGATATTCTTGCCGTCGCCGTAGACGGGCAGGCTCTTGCCTTCGAGCATATTGAGGATCATGAGGGGAATGAGCTTCTCGGGAAACTGATAAGGCCCGTAATTGTTGGAGCAGTTCGAGAGGGTCGCGGGCAGGCCGTAGGTATGGTGATAGGCCCTGACGAGATGGTCGCTTCCCGCCTTGCTCGCGGAGTAGGGCGAGCGCGGATCGTAGGGAGTCTCCTCGTTGAAATAGCCCGAATCGCCCAGGGAGCCGAAGACCTCGTCCGTGCTGACGTGATGGAAAAGCACATCGCTACGTCCCTGCCAGGCGGCTCGGGCCGCCTCGAGGAGGGCAAAGGTCCCCATCACGTTGGTCCTTACGAAGGCCTCGGGGCCGAGGATGGACCTGTCCACGTGGCTCTCGGCCGCGAGATGGACGACGGCGTCGGGAGCGTAGTCCTTGAATATCCTCCCCACCGCCGCGCGATCGCAGATATCCGCCCTCTCGAAGAAATAGCGCCTGCCGCCGAGGGCCTCGGCCACGTCGGCGAGGCTCTCCAGGTTGCCGGCATAGCTGAGGGCGTCGAGATTGACGATCCGTCCCTCGAAGCCGGCTTTCCCGAAGAGGTAACGAATGAAATTGGAGCCGATGAAGCCCGCCCCGCCCGTGACCACGATGGTCTTGAAATTCCTTTTCATGCTATGCGCTTTCCCTTCGTCTTCATTTCGTGGACTATGACGGGGTCCTCGGTCTCGAAATCCCGCTCGGAAACCGCGACCACGTCGAAATCGATGTCGAAATCCTTGCCGAGCGAGAAAAGCTCCAATCTATCGACGGACTTTACGCTACCGCGTAAAACCAGCCCTATATCGATGTCGGACTCTGCATGGGCGCGATCCTCCGCCCAGGAGCCGAA
>CAYNFM010000059.1:12143-13987 GCA_964396415.1 uncultured Treponemataceae bacterium
CCATAGGCCGCCTTGATCTTTTCCTTGCTCAAAACCGAATAGGCGGGACGACGAGCCTTGGTCGGGTACTGGGCCGTGGTGAGCGCGTCGATGGCGCAGTCGCGCTCTAGAATCCCGGATTCCCGCCCCAGTCGATGTATCGCGACGGCGAAATCGAACCAGCTCGTCGTGCCCAGGTCGCTGTAGTGAAAGGTGCCGTATTCGGTTCGGGGTGAGCGCAGAATCGTCACGATCGCCCCCGCCACGTCCTTAGCGTAGGTAGGCGTGCCGAGCTGGTCAGCAACGACGCCGATCCTTTCCTTTGCGCCCATGGCTTTAAGCATCGTGTACACGAAATTGGGACCATGCTTTCCATAAAGCCAGGCCGTGCGCACTATCACATGTTCGGGGCAGGCCGCGCGCACGCGCGCCTCTCCCTCGGCCTTCGTCCGTCCATAGACGCCTATGGGCGACACCTGGTCGTCTTCCGACCTTGGCGCCGAGCCCGAGCCGTCGAAGACGTAGTCCGTCGAGATGTGCAGGATCCCGGCGCCGAGTTTCCTCGCGAGGCGGGCCAGATTCTCGGGCCCCTCGGCATTGAGTTTGGAGCAGAGATCGGCATCGTCCTCAGCCCTGTCCACCGCCGTATAGGCCGCGCAATTGACTATCCACTCGATCTTCTTGCCAGCGGCAAAGCCCGCGAGGGCCACGGGATCGAGAATATCGACTTCCCTGTCCGTGCCTACAAACTCGAGCCCAGGTGCCGCCAGAGCCCCCGCGAGCTCGGTACCCAGCATGCCCTTGTCGCCGACCAGCCAGATCACGACGGAATCCCCTAGCCTAGCCTGCGATAGGGCAAGTCTCTACGCGCTTGCGCCCCGCCGCGAGGCCCAGGAAATAGAAAGCGATGGCGTAGAGAACCCACAGGAGTATATTGAGGAAAAAACTCAGCTCTCGGGTAAGGACCAAGCTGCTCAGGGCCACGAGACAGAGCAGGGCCTGAGCGCCATAAATCACGGCGAGGGCGCGCTTGACGTCGAGGCCGAGGTCCAGGAGCTTATGGTGAAGATGGCCCTTGTCGGGCATGAAGATCGAAACGCCGGCGCGCAACCTACGGATCATGGCGGCGAAGGTATCGTAGATCGGGATGACGAGGACCGTGATGCTGGGCACTATCCCGATCTCGATGCGGTTCGAGGCCGGACCGATCAGAGGTAGCATTGCCAGGGTAAAGCCAAGGGAAAGGGCCCCGCAATCGCCCATGAAGATCTTGGCCGGCGGGAAGTTGAAGACGAGAAAGCCCAAAATTGCCCCGAGGAGGGCGAAGCAGACGAGGGCGGCCCCTGGGTCGTTCCTCAGGAGGAAAAAAACGCCGAAGGCCGAGGCGATGAAAGCCGAAATGCCCCCGCCCAGGCCGTCCATGCCGTCGATCAGATTGAGGGCGTTGGTGATGCCGATTATCCATATGATGCTCAAGGGGAAGCTGACCATGCCGAGGTCGAGCCCACAAGGGCTGAAAGGCAGGGCTATAGACTTGAAACGGAAACCTAAGGCCACCAGGGCAAGCGAACAGGCCAATTCTATGATGAATTTATAGACGGCCCGCAGGTTCCGAAAATCGTCGATTAAGCCTAATACGTGCACGGCCAGCATGCACATGACCACTACCCAGAAGCGGTTTCCGGTCTCGATCCCCGCGCCGGTCCCTTTATTGACGATCACGATCGCGGCGACGAAGGAAAGCAAGATACCCACGCCCGCGAGGCGGGGAACGTTGCCGGTATGGATCTTCCGATCGTCGATTTCATCGAAGAGCTTGCGACTGTGCGCGATTTTTATTATGAGAGGCATGAATATCAAGGAAA
>CAYNFM010000059.1:14087-21456 GCA_964396415.1 uncultured Treponemataceae bacterium
AAGAGCTTGCGACTGTGCGCGATTTTTATTATGAGAGGCATGAATATCAAGGAAAGGACAAGAGCGCAGACGAATCCGAGCAGAGTATACATTAATGGCTCCAGCTGATTTTTCTGACTCAGTATATTGCAGGGATACGCCGCTTCCTAGCCCAATGCCCTTATATTATAAAGGAGAAATACTCAAATGCCGGGTCGAATGCAGGCAAGATCAGGTCTTTATCCGACAGCCTGGGCTCGAGGCCCGTTTCGGGCCAGCGGATGCCTAATCGGGCATCGTCCCATCGTATCCCGGCCTCGTCTTCGGGATGATAGAAATCCGTACACTTGTAGGCGAGGACCGCCACTTCGGAGAGGACGAGAAAGCCATGGGCGAAACCCGGCGGGATATAGAACTGATTCTGAACCTCGCCGGACAGGATGCAGCCTTCCCATTCGCCGAAGGTAGGCGAATCGGAGCGGAGGTCCACCGCGACGTCGAAGACCTCGCCCGAAATCGCGCGGACGAGCTTGCCTTGGGGGTGGGTCTTCTGGTAGTGAAGGCCCCGCAACACTCCGCGCGAGGACTTGGACTGGTTGTCCTGGACAAAGCGGGGAGTCATGCCCGAAGCCGTAAAATCCTTTTCGCTGTAGGTCTCGAGGAAATAGCCGCGCTCGTCGCCGAAGACTTCTGGCTGGACACAAAAAAGCCCCTCGATTCGGAGGGGCGTCAGGACAAAAGGCATGATCACCTCACAAGGATGGTCAGTAAAGTCTTATAAGCGACAATATCAGCGCCGCGGTCGAAATAACCGTCGTGATTATCGGAGAGACTTGGCCGAAATAATAAAGGAAGCTATTGCTCGCCACGACGATACTGTCTTCCGGGAGGATGGGACCATTCTTGGAGTGTGGTTTGCCTTGGACATCGATGACGTCCAAGGCTTGACCCGTATTCTTATCCTGGTCTATGCCCCCCGCGAGGTCGACGTAATACTCCCAGCCTCGATCGGGAACGTAGGGATAGCGCCCGGGAATTTTCACCGCTCCGGCCACAGATACAAAGAACTGGCGGAAGGGAACGATTATCGTATCATTCGCGACGAGCGCGCTATCGTAGGAAAAATCCTTCTTATAAAGATAATTGGCGAGATCGACGGGTATTTTGGTGTCTCCCCTCTGAATATAGGCATTAGAGATATCCGAAACTGCGGAGAATTGGGATCGAAGCTTCTGTATAGCCTGACTCAGCATTTCGCCGGGATGGAAAGTATAGGAGATGCGCTGAGAAGTCTGGGGATTCTCGCCGTTGATACCCACGCCGAGGGCTCCCTCGAAATAGACGCAAGGCAAGAGATCTTTGGTCGGCGGCACCGTCACCGTATCATAGTTCATCAGGTCGACGTTCGAGCCTTGGGAGAAATCGATGATCTTGGCTTCTCCGACGGAACTCGTGGTCGAAACATAGCGCACTAACTGAAGCCGCAGGGGATTGGCCAGTTCGGTGAAGCCGTTGCCATAGAGCTCGATCAGGTCTTTGAGTTCCTCCCCAGGCAGAAGTTGATAAGTACCTGGCTTTTTCACTTCACCCGAGACAGTAACCATACGCATGACCGTGTTTATCGTCACGATGTCGCCAGGTTTCAAGAACGGATCCTGGCTCAGATTGCCGTAGCGGTTAGCTTTGAAGAGATCGAAGCTTCGTTCCTCGCCGCCTGCGCTTTTTACCACTATATCACGCGTCGACGAGTAGCGGGTGAGGAGATGAGATATCACCGACGAAAGCCTCGTCAAAGCCGCGGCATTCACCCAGGTCGACTTGGTAACCTCGCCCGTCACGAAGATATCGAGCGAACCCGAAGGAATGACGATGCGATCTTCGGGCTGGAGCACGACATCGAGGGACGGTTCGTACTCGAAAAGCAAGCGTTCGACGTCGAGCGGTATCGTATCCGCCTGTCCCTTTCGGGCTATAAAGGCCCGCCGCAAATCGGCGGTCGGCAGCAGGCGAGGAGCCACCGTTCGCAAAACCCTCGATGCCATGTCCCCCGGCTTGAAGGGGTAGCGATCGAGGGAGTACTGCGAGGTATTTGTCGATGGTATCTGTGTAGCGTTACCCTGTTCGACCCCTGTACCAATGGTCGTTTGAGGTCCCACAAAAGCACTTGACGCCGAGGGTCCGATGGTCGGCTGCAACCCCAAGAGAGGAGCGATGGACGCACCGTTCGTCGCAATGGCCGGTTGCAGCCCCAGAAAAGAAGCGGCGGGCGCACCATTCGTCGCAATGGCCGGTTGAGGCTCTTGGAGAGGAGTGGTGGGAGTAGAATTTGAAGTATTATTGGACGCTTCCACCGGTCCATTCGCGGTCAGGTCGGCCATGTTCTGTTGAGAGACAATGGTGACACCACCTGTCACGTCTGCAGGAGCGATGGCACCTTCTATGTATACGACCGGTAGATATGTATCTTTAGTCGGGACGGTGATTTTATCGCCATCGATGAGCGACGGTGGCGTCTGCCTGTTCGCCGCGTCGAAGAATAAGGATTCACCCTCAGGCCGCTCGTTGCTAGCCTTGCGCACCAATGCTGCCAGATCGGTACGCGCGGTAGGTAGGGGACCTTGACCATAATTCCAGACAAGATCCCCGGCGGCTTCGCCCGGCAGGAGCTGGTAAGTACCAGGACGATATACCGCACCTTCCAGCGTAACGGTTCGATCGGCCTTGAAAAGCGTTACTTCATCGCCTGGCCGTAGATAGGGGTCGTCGGCAAAATTGCCGGTGCGGCTAGCCAAAAAGAGATCGTAACTCTTCTCAGTACCGTCGGAAGAACGTACCTGTACGTGACGCAATGAGGAAAAGGCTGTGGCAATCTGTGGAAAAAGGTCGGAGAGCTGCTCAAGGCCCCAGACTTGGGCAAGGTCGGCCTTTGTCACTTCACCGTCGACCTTGACCATAAAAATACCTGTGGACTCGATTAACACCACCGGGCTCGAGCCCGGATAGGCGGCGGCGACTTTCTTTTCCAACTGCGATTTAAAGGTTTGAAAGGTCATGCCTTTGGCATTCTGGGTGCCGAAAATGCCGAGATCTATGGTGTAATCGGCTTGGACAGCGAGGGGAACCGAAACGGCATTTGTATTCTGCAAGAAAGATAAGGTATAAAAATCTCCCGGCGTCACGAAATAGGACATAGTCGTCGATGCCAATTGCGCCCGACCATTAGGGATCGTGGCGAGGGAGCCGAAGGTAAGGTCGGTCGATTGTGATGGGAGGTTCAATGAGCCGGCATTCCCAGCGTTGAGACCGCCGAAGGTGCCTGTCGGCGTCGTAGCGCCGCCACGACTGTTTTCTCCGCTCATACCTGAGTTCCCGCCTTGAAGCATGGACTGTAGAAGCGAAGACGACTGGGCTTGCAGGGCAAGGGCAAGGGCAAGGCCCAAGAGAATGGATAATACCGCGATTCTCTTCATGAACGTGTACCCCTAAGTTTGGCCATCGCTTCCGGATCGTTCCGTATGTCTTTCAGGGCTTCGAGGACAAAGGCCAGGAGAACCGATAGAGAGAAACCGGCCATTGTGAACAATAGGCAAATTACAGCCCGGCTGGGCCCTGACTTCTGGTCTGGGATCTCGGCCAAGTCGATGACCTGGAAGGTGTCTCCCTGACCACTTGCATCTAACTTGGCCAGCTCATATTGCTCGGTGAGGGTCTTGAAGACCTCAGTTTGGACCATTAGGTCCCTTTCGAGCCCTGCGTATTCGAAAGAAATCTTTGGGATCTCTCTTTCGCTCGGCAATACTGAGTTACCTTGTTCCAGCTCCGTGATCTTGGCCTGGATACTATTACGCTCCGACTTGAGTCTGCGAATGACCGGGTCGTCGATCTTCGAGAATTTCTCGTAATTTTCGATATCAAGGTCATTCAGAATGAGCTGGGAGCGCAACTGGGCCAGGATGGTAATCTGTTCGGTTGCAAGGGCTTCCACCGACAAAACCCCGTATTTCGCTTGGAAAGTTTTGATTTTCGCCTCGATGGCATCGATCTGGGCTTGGACATCCGCTAGCTTCTGCTCCAACAGAACCTTCTGGCTCTCTGCCTTGTTTCCCCCGAGCGCCTCGAAGCGACGGTCGAGGATCTCCACGAGCTTGTTGACCACATTATGGGCGAAGTCGGGATCCCTATCCGTAAAGGAGAGGGTTATGATATTCGTTTTATTATCGAACTCGACTTTTAGGTGGTTTTTCATAGCCTTTCTCGTTGCTGTTCTTACATTTTCTTTTATCTTGTATCGGAAGGTAAAATCGAAGACGCTGTTCAGTTCATCGAGGCTCGAATCCGAGGTGGCAAGAAATACGGCAAGATCCCCTGAGACCTCACCCATACTCACGCCAGCCAAGGAAGCAAGGCTTCCGAGACCCGTGGAGCCGAACATCGAGGAAAGTTCGCCGCCAGAGTCACTGGAGATGAGAATGTTGGCTGAAGAGGTGTAGTGATTGGGAAGATAGGATTTCTCCGGAGGAAGGATGAGTGAGCCGATCGTATAAAGAATGACAATCAGGGCCGCACTTATGGTCCCTCCTACAACGAGTCTTTTATATCGAAGTATTGTGGCCATAAGATCGAGGAATGATATCTCTCTATTTCCTGGGGTGGTTGTCGAATCGTCGATTGGCATAATCCGTCCTCTATATAGAAAACCATGTGATAAAAGTCCCTTAATCCCATCCTCAACACTTTGAGTTCTTAAATTTCTATACAGTGTTACTACGAATATTTCTTTCGGTCTTGGCACTACAGCACAACTTCTCCGCGATCGGCGCCAAAGCTTAACACGTTGAAATATACAGTCAGGTGCGAATATTCGGAGGTATCACTGCGCCGACCGCCGCAATACCTTCCCCGCCGATCCTTGAAGCTCGGTGCGAAGATGATAGATCTTCTCATCCAGCTCGAGTTCTATGCCTGTAGCGAAAGCAGATCCTGCTTTGCTATGGAGTCATAATATTTGGCGACACCATGCTGTTCCTCACCCTTACAAACAAAGGCTGAAAATAGTCAACATGTAGCCATTTAACCTAACTTCTTAGTATATCGTTCCATTCCACTTGGTGGCCCTATGTGTCGAGATGACTCCCTAAATCCTCGAGAAGCATCAGGGCGAGGAGAAAAGCCAATATCCTCAATATTTCCCAGGGTGCTATCTTCGGATGTGTACTGCACAAAATATTTATATGATTCCTTTCCATTCACATACTCTCAAATTCTTTTTCATACCTTTCCTGTATCTCTATCGCTGTTCGTTTTATTATCCTTATTATCCACTCATTTATCGAACTTTTACTATACTTCACTGGAAATACAATTTAGTAATGTATTCCGCTTACACAGTGATATCCCCTATGTACTCGATTCTCTGTATCAATATCTCTTCCACTGCAGGAAGCTGCAGAGAATTATCAAATTAAAATTTCTTCATAGAGTTTTGATATTAATTTCCAAGTGTATCTGCGTTTTGCGATTTCTGCCATTGCAGTTCCAATTTTTCTTAATTCTTCCTCATTCGTCCCCCTAAGCAATTCAAGTAATTCAAATGAATTCTTGAAGTACATGCATTTCCCCTCTGTAGTTTCATAATTGTAGTCACACTTATAGGCAAATACGGGTAATCCAAAGGACATAGCTTCAACAAGGGAAGGGTTTGTTCCACCGGCGCTATGCCCATGAATATATAATGAAGCTTTGCTACGAAGAGAATTCAATTGATTATTGTCATAAATTGGGTCAAGCATATAAATGGAATCCACTGAATCGAAATTATCCTTTAGCGATCTCCCATAACTTGTTGAGTCCCAATTCCCTACAATCACATATGGAATTGAGTTTATATGCGAAAAGGTTTCTAAAATCATTTTTATATTATTTTCAGGCACAATTCTACATATCGTAATTGCATAATATTTGGGCAGAATATTATCAAATTGTGGGTTCTGTATTAACTCAAAAGAGTTATCCCCGCCATACTCTATCAACTTTGCATTTTTCCCATATTTAGAGTAAATTGAATCTACAATTACTTGATTATCACCAATAATAATATCCGCGTACTGGATTGCTAGAAACTCAAAAAAACGTAGTAACAATCGAACACCGAATGACCATTTATTACGTCGCCACTCAGCACCATCAATATTTAATATTATCATCCCATTAAAAAATTTTCGAAAAAAAGGAATGAATATTGCTCCTGAACACCCCAAAACAATAACAGCGTCAAAAGAGAACGATCTGAAAAGCGCTATTCCATCGTAAATAATACTCTGCAACCCATTAGCATATAGATTAATATATTTTAGAGTTGCACCTTTATACAAAATTTTTTTCCCACTATAACTCTTTAAAGAACAAAAAACTGTATAGTCAATTTTTCCGTTCGAGTTACTAAGTAGGTTTTCGACCAATGTCTCAAATCCACCGTAACATGCTGGAACACCAACTATGCCAATAATCGCGACCTTTTTTTTCATTTATACCAATCCATAATAATCATCAATTTTCTCCATTCCCTGAGACTTATTTTAAACATCTTTAGAGCCCCAAAAACTGAACCGCATTTCGTAATTCTTTATGTTATAAGGATCGGATCTTCCAGCTCTCAAGAATGGTAGTGCCGACAAAATACCTTTGATATGCCTGAATTACCTTGCAAATAAAACATATGGTGGTACTATCGAGTAGAGGTCAATCGATATGTTCGTTCGTGTCAAGAAGAACCGCGAATATTCATATCTTCAGATCGTGGAGAGCAAGAGAGAAGGCCGGAGCGTCAAGCAGCGCGTCCTCGCCACCCTTGGTCAGTATGATACTCTTATAACTTCCGGAAAGATCGATGACCTTACCCGATCCTTCCTCAAGTTCACGAAGAACGTTCAGGTTATAGATGCCCAGCGCGAAGGCTCGCTGCAAGCACACGGGACAAAAAGCTTAGGCCCCGCCTTGGTCTTCGATCGACTGTGGACCGAGCTCGGAATTCGCGCTGTGCTCGAAGAAAAGCTCGAAGGCTCGCGATTTCGCTTTTCCGTCGAACGGGCGATCTTCCTAACCGTGCTTCATCGGCTCTTCAATCCCGGCAGCGATCGCTCGGCCGAGCATTGGAAGAATGACTACAAGATCGCCGGAGTCGATAAGCTTGAGCTTCACCATCTGTATCGTGCCATGTCCTGGCTGGGCGATTCGCTAATTCAATTCGGTAATGATCCACTGACGTTACGGACTCGAAAGGACCTTATCGAAGAAGAGCTGTTCCGTCGTAACTGCGATCTTTTCTCGAGTCTCGATAGGGCATGGAGGAGAGAGCCTGGGACAGTATGGTTATAGCAAGGATAACCGTCCC
>CAYNFM010000060.1:0-21081 GCA_964396415.1 uncultured Treponemataceae bacterium
CTAAGTCCTCGGATACGAAGAAGTTCGCCGCATTCTTCACCGCCATGCTCGAGAACGGCGTCTACCTGGCCCCCTCGCAATTCGAGGCAGGCTTCGTGTCCCTCGCCCACGGGGACGCGGAGATAGACGCGACGATAGCCGCCGCCGAAAAAGCCTTCGCCTCGCTCGGGGATTGAGCGCAGATCAGGCTCGGCCTTAGCGCGGCCACCGCGAAAGTATATCGAGGTAGCGATCGCCAACCTGGCGTAGGACGTCCTGCCAGCTCCTGCATAGGCTCATCCGGGCCCCGAGGCCCGCCCGCTCGAGGGCGCGAGGGTCCTTGAGCAGCGCGATAGCCTTCTCGGAATAGGCTTCGAGATCGTTCCGGGCGAGAAAGCCGTTCCGACCGTCCTCGATGACGGAAGCGGCTGTCGAACCTTCGAGCAGCAGGGCAGGCGTACTGAAAGCGGCGGCTTCCCGCAGTACGAGGGGGGCGTTGTCGTAGAGAGAGGGGAAGAGGAGGAGATCGCCCCTGGCATAGATGGAGGCGAGGAGATCGCGGTCGTGGACAGTATTATGGAAGAAAGTCTTGCCCGAGATTCCCAGCTCGGCGACGAGCCTTTGCAGCCTTGCCTTCGCGTAGCCTTGGCCGACGAAGACCATGCGGAACTCCGGCACCGCCTCCATGATCCGGGGAAGGCTGCGGACGAGGAACTCTAGGTTCTTCTCAAGTATATGCTGGCCGACGTACAGTCCTGCGAGGAGGCCCTCGGACAGGCCTATGCGATCCGCGCCCCTTCCGCGCAGGGCGCCCAGATCCTCCGGAGGCTCCAGGTCGATGCCGTTCTCCATCACCTCGTAGGGCCCTTCATATCCATACTCGCGCAGGGTCGCCGCCATGCTCTCCTGCGGCACCCAGACGTAGTCCGCGGAGTAGTAGAAATCAGCGATCCTCTTTATCTGGTCGTCGACGATTCCCTTGGCCTTTATCACCCGCGTCAAGTCGTCCCGATACTTGGAATGGAAAGTCGCGATCAGGGGAACCCTTTTCTCCTTCGCGGTCCTCGCGGCGACATGCCCGGTCGAGAAGGGTGTGTGCGCGTGGATGATGGAGAAGTCTTCCTTGCGGAGGAATCGGCGAAGGCCGAGGTCGAGATCGGGCAATCCGTATCGATAAGGCGGCCGCACGATGAGGGGCAGGGAGATGAAACGGACCACCGGATAGCTCTCGCTGTCGACGTGGAAAGGCACTCGCGGGGCGACGACGCAGGTCCGTCCCGCTCCCTTGCTCAGCCAGAATGCGTAGTTGCGCACAGTGATGGCCACGCCGTCCAATACCGGCACGAAACTGTCCGTAAAAAGGCCGACGGAGACGCCATCCATGTCGGCCCTCGAGAGCGGCCCTCCCACCTTGCTAATCCTCGCCATGATAATTAGTATCCGTCCATGGAGAAGTACTACTTCACGTACGAGGACATCCACAAGACCTCGCTGGACATCGCCCTCAGGGTCAAGGCTTCGGGCTTCGAGCCCGATGTCATCGTCGCCATAGGCTCCGGGGGCTTCATCCCGGCGCGGATCATGCGCACCTTCCTGGGCAAGCCCATCCTGGCCGTCGGCGTGGCGTATTACGACGCCGACGACAAGCCCAGCGAGCTTCCTCGCATGGTGCAATGGATCGAGGAGGCCGAGAAGAAGCTGGCCGGGAAGCGCATCCTCCTCGTCGACGAGGTGGACGATTCGCGGACGACCCTCGAGTATTGCATACGCGAGCTCATGCGGCACAAGCCCGCGGAGATAGCCGTCGCCGTGCTGCATAACAAGCTGAAGGCCAAGGAAGGCGTAATCCCGACGGAGGTGAGGCGCTATTTCGCCGGTCGAGACATCGAGGATCGCTGGGTCTGCTATCCTTGGGACGCTCAGGATATCGATGCCCACGGCGCTTCGGCGGCCTTGGCGGCCAAGGCATCTGAAAAGACTCCCGCATGAGTCAGGGACGGCGGTCGATCCTCTGCGTCGACGACGAGGCGGTCATCCTCCTCGCCATGCGACAGGAGCTGCGCCGCCGTTTCGGCGATCGCTTCGCGATCGAAGCCGCGCTGGGAGCCGAAGAGGCGAGCGCCGTCATCGAGGAAACGGAAGCGGAGGGCGGGAGCGTCGCCCTGGTCATCTGCGATTGGTTCATGCCTGGGCAGCGCGGCGACCAGTTCCTGGTGGCCCTGCGGGAGCGGAGGCCGGAGATAAAGTCCATCCTCATGACCGGGCAGGCCGACGAGGACGCGATACGGCGGGCGGAGGAGGAGGCGGGCATCTGCGCCTGCATCCAGAAGCCCTGGAGGCCCGAGGCCCTGGCGCGAGCAATAGAAGAGTGCCTCGGCCGCGACGGGGGAGGCTGCGGCTAGCGCCTCGGCGCGTCCGCGGTCAGCTTTCGGCGTCGAAGCGGATGAGTATCTCCACGCGCCTGTTGTAGGCCCTGCCCTCGGGGCTGTCGTTGGGGCGGGCCGGCCTCGTATCGCCGAAACCGGTCGCGGACAGTCGCTCCTTGGGCACGTCCAGGAGCTCCAGGGCCTCCGTCACGGATACCGCCCGCGCCGCCGAGAGCATCAGGTTGGAGTCGTAGGCGCCGCCGCGCGCCAACGGGGTGTCGTCGGTATAGCCCTCCACCTCGATGGGATTGGGCAGGCCTCGCAACAGCTCCGCTACTTTGGAGAGCGAGCCGATCGCGCCCTCGTCCAGGTCGGCCGAGCCCACCTTGAAGAAAGTATCCCCTGCCAGGGCCAGGACGATGCCGCGGGCCTCGGTGAAGACGCGGATGGAACCGGTCCGGATTTCGGTGGACAGGGTGGAGCGGGCCTTTTCCTGGAAGGGGTCGCGCTTGGGCGAGAGCTTGGGAGCGAGGCCGGTGCCTGGAGGCGGGGTAAGCACGGCGTCCGTCGGGGACAGGGAATGGCCGCCCTGACCATCCTGCGATTGGACGCCCGGCATGTTGAAGGCGCTGGACAGGGACTGGGCGAGCGCGTTGAACTTGGTCACCTCGACCTTGGATTCGGCGTAGAGGACGACGAAGAGGACCATGATCAGGGTGATCATGTCCGAGTAGGTTAGGAGCCAGCGCTCCTGGTTCTGCGGCTTGTCCGGCTCCTCCTTCCTCCTGCGCGGCTTCGCGGGCCCTTTCTGCGCCATCCGCTATTCCTCGTTGAAGGACTCGAGCGCGCTCCGCTCGCCCTCGGACACGAAGGCGGCGAGCTTGTCGCCGACGAGCTTGGGGCTCTCCCCTTGCTGTATGGCGAGGACGCCCGCGATGATCATCTCCTTCGTGTTCTTCTCCTTGGAGAGGACGAGCTTGAGCTTGAGCGCCAGGGGCAGCCAGACGAGGTTGGCCATCGCGATGCCGATGAGGGTCGCGATGAAGGCGACGGCGATGTGCGCCCCGAGCTTGTCCGGCTCGGAGAGGTTGGAAAGGACGATGATGAGGCCGAGGACCGTCCCGATGATGCCCATCGTCGGCGAGAAGCCGCCGGCCGACTCGAAGATCTCGGCCTGGTGCTTCCGGTGCTTCTCGAAGATCACCACGTCGTTCTCGAGGAGCTCGCGGAGGGCCTCGGAGTCGGTACCGTCGATGACGTAGCGCAGGCCCTTCTTGAGCAGGGGATCCTCTCTTGAGTCGAGGGACTGCATATCCTCCTCGAGGGACAAAAGGCCGTCCCGGCGCGACTTCTCCGCGAGGGCGACGAAGCGCAGGGCGAGGTCCTTCTCCTTGGTCGGAGGCATACGCATCGCGTCGCCGATGAGCTTGGGAATGGAAAGCACGTCGCTCAGGTCGAAGGAGGTCAGGAGGGCGCCGAAGGTGCCGCCGAATATTATGATGAGGGGGGATGGAAGGATGAGACTCGCCGGGTTGCCGCCTTCGATCATGAAGGCGACGAGGAGGAGGCCCAGCCCGACCGGTATTCCGATTACGGTTGCGAGGTTCATTAGATACTACCTCGGCGGAAAATCCTACCGGCATTAGCCCGGATGCTCAATCCTCCTTGGTCCAATCGATCCTCTCGCCTATCCTGGCGGCCAGGGACTCCATGCTCGCGTCGCCGTGATGCTCCAGCGCCGCGGTCGAGACGCGGATGGCGGAGCCTTCCTTTACGTAATTCCGCGCGCTGTGGTGGACGGCGCTGATGACCAGCTCGTTGCTTCCCTTGGAGTCGATGGTCCTGACCCTGCCGTTGCAGGCGCAGACGTAGGTGGAGGCGGCGTCGGCCCATACGAAGAAGCAGGTGCCGCGGACGCCGGCCGTGGCGACGGCGGTCTCGACGCGGAAGCTGTCGGTCGCCGTCGCCGCCGCCTGCTTCCTGAGCACCGAGGAGAGGCCGCCCTTCTTGAGGGAGACTTCCTTGACGATGCCGGAGAAGTCCAGGGAGGCTACCGCGTTCTCGCTCACGCGGATGGCGTTCTTCTCGTCGAAGACTATGTCGCAGGAAGCGTCGGGGCCGGTCTCGACGAGGGCCTTGGCTCCGAGTTCCTGGCCTATCGCGGCGGCGGAGCCGTCGATTCTCACGTCGCCCTCGATGTAGACGACCTTGCCGCGGGTCGCGAAGGCGCCGCTGGACGCCGCCGGAACGGCAACGGAGCCGGGCGCCGCGGTTCTCTTAGGCGCGCAGCCGAGACAGGCAAGCAGGAAGACCGCCGGCAAGAAGAGAGCGAGAGTCCTTTTCATAGACTGATTCTCGTACATACGGATTGTCCGGTCAATGCCGATTCTTGCATGTTCGCCGGCGCGACGCATCCTAGCGCTCGATTCGCCGCCTAGCTTTTTCAGGGATCCCGGCTATACTCGCATCGTGACGCGGCTCGGCGACAGCTCTTCGATAAACCCCGAGGAGGTCCTCCTCTTCGCGGCCGACGCCGCTCGGGTGATGCTCGAGAGCGGGGGCGAGACCTACCGCTCC
Organism: uncultured Treponemataceae bacterium; assembly: GCA_964396415.1. Taxonomy (GTDB): domain Bacteria; phylum Spirochaetota; class Spirochaetia; order Treponematales; family Rectinemataceae; genus UBA1306. Next base: position 4,923 of record CAYNFM010000060.1, read on the forward strand.
GAGGAAACGGCGGTAGTCGTCGCCGGCGCCCTCGGAGGCGTGGAGGCCGAGTGCTACGCGACGCCCACCGGCGTCACCCTCTCCTTCGTCGGCGGCGACGGCAGGGTCCATTCGATCGTGCGCCGGATAAAGCGCCGGGCCATGCACCTCGAGCGCGTGGCCCTCGTCGAGGGAATCGCCCGCTCCCTCGTCGCGGGAAGCATGGATTTCGGCGCGGCCTCGGACGAACTGGGCCGCGTGGAGGCGCTGCGGGGACGGGGAGTCGCGGTTTCCTCCGCCGCGGCGGCCGCGGGGGCCGGCTGCTTCACCGTCCTCTTCGGCGGGGCCTGGAACGACGCGTTGGTCGCCGCCGTGGCCGGGGCCCTGGTTTCCCGCCTGCCGCCCGCAATGGCCCGAAAGCAGCTTCCCGACTTCTTCGCCAATCTCGTCGCGGGAGCGGCGGCGACCCTCCTCTGCCTCGGGGCGCGGCGCCTGGGCCTGGCGACGGGCGCCGACGCGACCGTGATCGGGGTTCTCATGCTCCTCGTTCCCGGGATAGCGATCACCAACGCGATACGCGACACGATCGCCGGAGACCTCGTCGCGGGCGTCGCGCGCGGCGCGGATGCCTTCATCTCGGCCGCCGGGATTTCCGTGGGCGCCGGCGCGGCATACCAGGCCTGGCGCCTGCTCGGAGGGGGCCTTTTCTGATGCGCATCCTGGATCCCGCGTGGGCGGGCCTCGCGACGGCGGCCTTCGCCCTGCTGTTCAACGTGCGCGGAAAGGACCTGCCCCTGGCCGCCATCGGGGGGGCCCTAGGCTGGGCAGCGGCCGCGCCCCTGCAGGCCGCGACCGGCTCGCAGGAAGTCGCCTATTGCGCGGCGTCGGTATTGATCGGCATCTGGGCCGAGCTGGTCTCGGCCGTCCGGAAGCGGCCGGCCGCGGTTTACATTGCCTGCGGGATCATCCCGCTGGTCCCCGGGAGCGGCATGTATTACACCATGCTCGAATACGTAAAGGGGAATAGCTCGAAGGGGCTGGAGACGGGCTTCGCGACCCTTCAGGTCGCGGGGGCGATAGCGATCGGGCTCGCCTTATCGGGGGCGGCGTCCAGGCTGCTATCGCTTCGGAGGATCGCCGGGCGAATCCGCGAGCCGAAAGCCTAGCGCGCGACCGCGTCGCGCTTCCTTCGAAAGCCCCTGCCCGATCAGCCCCGGAGATGCCTGGCGAAGCCGCCCGAATCGATGTAGTTGGATTCGGCGACGAGCCTCCCGCCCCGATAATAGCGGACATAGGGGACCTGGTCGTTACCGAACCCGGACTCCTTGAATTCCATGAACGACTCGAAGAAATCCTCGCGGTCGTACTCGATCCAAAACACCTCGGCCTGGCCGTCGGTCGTCATCGCGTCGAGATACGAGCGCATCCATTCCCACTGAGGGCACCAGCTCTGCGTGAGCACGACAGCCACCGCGTCGGCGGCCGCGGTCACGCCCGTCCCGAACTCTCCCCCGCGGATCGCCTCGAGGCAATCCTCCCTGCTCAGCTTCCTCATGGCTTCTCCCCCTCCTCGTTGTCCGAGGGGAAGTCGCCGTGCGAGAGGGCTCGGTTTATCTGCTCTTCGAGGATCTTGTCGTTTATCGGCTTTACGAGGTAGGCGACGGGAGCGGTGCTCTTCGCGCGGTCCTCGCTGCCCTTGCTCGGGTAGGCGGTGAGGTAGATCACCGGCACGTCGCAGACGAGCTTGAGCCGCTTGACCGCGTCCACTCCGTCTATGAAGCTGCGGAGCTTGATGTCCATGAGCACGAGGTCGGGCTTATGGGTCAGTACCGCCTTGAGGACGTCGTCGCCCGAGTCGACGATGGCGGGGACGACGTGTCCCATGACCTCGAGACTTTCCCGGAGCTGCAGACTCACGATAGGCTCGTCTTCGACGACCAATATGCGCGCCATGCCGATTGCTCTCCCGCCGGGTACTATATACCATATCGAGCCGAAGGGGCTACCGACCCCTAGACGACAACCTCGCAGGCTGCGGGTTACGAACGCCGCGCGAATCGACGGCTCCGGAGGGTCGCATGGGCGTCGCGAAAGACGCGATAGACAGCTTCATCTTCCCCTTCGACAGCGTAGGCTCGAAGCTCCACGCGGTCGTGTTCATCCGATACCGCTACGCCAGCCTCCTGGTCGCCGTCGCGCTGTACGCCTCGGCCATCCTGGCATCGGGCAGGGCGCTCGGAGTGTCCAGCAACTATTTCGTAATCGAGCCCGTCATCGTCGCGGCCCTGGGCTTCGGTACCCGCGGCGGCCTGGTCGCGGGCCTCCTGGGCCTCCCGGCCAATCTCCTCCTCTACGGCATCCTGGGACATCCCGAGTTCTCGCCGGCGAGCAAGCCCATCGCGGAAGTCTCCGGCCTGGTGGTGGGCTTCTTCTTCGGCCGCCTCGCCGATTATTTCCGCGTCCTGGAGCGGGAGATAAGGAAGCGCATCGCCATCGAGGCGGCCCTGCGCTCCACGCTCGAAGAGAAGGAGCTCCTGCTGAGGGAGCTTCACCACCGCGTCAAGAACAACCTCGCCGTCATGATCAGCCTAGTCCGGCTCCAGCGGGGCAGGTCGTCCAATCCCGAGTTCCTCGAGGCGGCGGACCAGCTGACGAGCAGGATCTTCGCGATCTCGCTCGCCCACGATCAGCTTTATAGGGACCGGGAGCTCGCCGCCGTCGACCCCTCGCGCTACATCGAGGCCCTCGTAGCCAACCTCGCCTCGGGCCTGGGCCTCGAGGCGTCCAGGATCGGCCTGTCGATGGACACGGAGGGTAGGCTCATCCCCGTCGACGCGGCGATCTCCCTGGGGCTCATCGTGAACGAAGTGCTCATGAATGCCCTCAAGCACGCGTCGTCGGGGACCGGAGGAAGACCCTCGATCCGGCTCTCGCTCTCGGCCGAAGGGGAGGAATACCGGCTCGCCATCTGCGACGACGGGCCCGGCCCGGGCAAGGCGGGCGAGGATGCGCCCGGAACCCTGGGCCTGAAGCTGGTTCGCGCCCTCGCCCAGGGGCTCGGCGGCAGGACGGACCTGAGCCCGATCGACGGGAAGGCGGGTCCGATCGGAGCGCGCTTCGAGCTGACTTTCCCCGCTCAAGGACTCCGGCCTTGAGCGGGCGGCCTCGCGCGCCGCGCGAGGCCGCCTATTCGGCGCTCATGTACGGGTAGCGCCAATCGGTCGGCGGATCGAGGTTTTCCTTGAAAGCGCGAGGGCTCGTCCACCGCAGCAGGTTCAAGAGGCTGCCCGCCTTATCGTTCGTACCCGAGGCTCGGGCCCCTCCGAAGGGCTGGCGGCCGACGACGGCGCCCGTGGGTTTGTCGTTGACGTAGAAGTTGCCGGCCGCTCCGGCCAGGGCCTTCGACGCCGCGTCGATCGCCCTTCGGTCGCGGGCTATCACCGAGCCGGTGAGCCCGTAGGGAGAGGTCGAGTCCACGAGGCGGTAGGCCGCATCCATGTCCGCGTCGTCGTAGACGTAGACGCTGAGCGCGGGGCCGAAGAGCTCCGTCTCCATCGTCTCGTAGCGCGGGTCGCGGGCCAGGATTATCGTGGGCTCGATGAAGAATCCCCTCGATTTATCGCCCTTCCCCCCGGCGAGGATCCTGGCCTCGCGCGAGGATCCGACCCTTGCCAGGTAGGACATGATATTGTCGAAGGAGGCCTCGTCGATCACCGCTCCGAGGAAGTTGCGGAAATCGGTCACGCTTCCCATGGTCAGCGACTTGGTCATATCGGCCAAGCCGTCGAGGAAGGAGGGGCCCATCGAGGCAGGCACGTAGAGCCGCGAGGCGGCGGAGCATTTCTGGCCCTGGTACTCGAACGCGCCTCGGACGGCGGCGACGAGGGCCACGTCGCGGTCGGCCGAGGGATCCACGAGGACGAAGTTCTTGCCGCCCGTCTCGCCGACGACGCGAGGATAGGTCCGATAGGTGGGAAGCCGGTCGGCGATGCCCTTCCAGAGCTGCCTGAATACCGCCGTCGAGCCCGTGAAGTGCAGACCGGCGAGCTCGGGCCTCGAGAGCGCGACGCCGCTGACTACCGAGCCCCTGCCCGGCAGGAAGTTGATGACGCCCGGAGGCAGCCCGGCCTCCTCGTAGAGCTTCATGAGGAAGTAGTTGGAGAGCACCGAGGTCGACGATGGTTTCCAGACGACGACATTGCCCATCATCGCGGGGGCGCTCGCCAGATTAGCGGCGATCGACGTGAAGTTGAAGGGAGAGACCGCGTAGACGAAGCCCTCGAGGGGCCGGTAGCTCATCAGGTTCCGCTCGTCCCGAAGGCTGCTCGGCTGCTGGGAATAGATCGATTCCATGAACAGGGTATTGATCCTGTAGAAATCTATGGCCTCGCAGGCCGCGTCGATCTCGGCCTGCTGTGCGGTCTTGGATTGGTTGAGCATCGTCGAGGCGACGAGGAGAGGCCGGTACTTGCCGGCCGCGAGCGCGGCCGCCCTGCGGAAGGTCGCCGCCCTTTCCTCCCAGGGCATCTCCTCCCATTCGCGCTTGGCCGCGAGCGCGGCCTCGACGGCGGCCTTGACCTCGACCTCGCCGGCCATATGGTACAAGCCGAGGGAGCTTCCCCGATCATCAGGCCTTAGGATAGGAGCCGTCATCCCTGTTCGGACTTCCTTTCCGCCGATGACGAGGGGTACGTCGAATTTCGACCCGAGGAGGCGCTCGATCTCGGCCTTGAGCTTGGCGCGGTCCGCTCCTCCCGGGGCGTAGGAAAAGACCGGCTCGTTGTCCGCCGGAGGCGTCGAGAGCAAGGCATCGTTCATGGCTACTCCAGATATATCAGTTTGATTTCAGGAGTACTATCCTCAAAAAACCGAGTTTTTGCAAGCTCTTTCCCCGATGGGGCCGGATCTTGACCGGTTCACGCGCCCATGATATCCCTGATATGGAATACTCATGCCGTGAATAATGAGTGCCAAGGGAAGGCCGATGGCTTCGCGAAGCGACCTGACTTCGTCCTCGATGGAATATTCCCTGCTCGGCCTCCTCGGCGATCGGCCCATGCACGGCTACGAACTTCACCGCGAGTTAAGGGGGAGGACCGGGCTCGGGCTCATCTGGACGATCAAGCAGGCCCAGCTCTACGCGCTTCTCGCCAAGCTCGAGTCCGAGGGACTCATAGCCGCCGAGCTCTCGGCGCAGGGCAACAGGCCGACGCGCAGGGTCTTCCACCTTACCCATGCGGGACGGGCCGCCTTCGATTCCTGGCTTCGCCGCCCGTCGGCGAGAAGGGACTTCAGGCTGGACTTCCTCGCGAAGCTCTTCTTCGCCCGACGCGGAGACTCGAGCCTGGCCCGAGCCCTCCTGACCGAGCAGCGAAGACTCTGCGCGCTTTGGCTCGGCGAGATGCGCGAGCGCGGCGCCTCGTGCCGGGACGGAAGCCCGGACGCGCCGGTATATCGCTTCAGGATCGGCCAGCTCGAGTCCATGCTTGCCTGGCTCGACGAGTGCATCGCCTCCGCGGGACTCGGCTCGAGGCCCCGCCTGTGCGAGATCCTCGGTATTCGCCCCGATCCCGCGGGACGCCGAGCCGTCGTGGTCGCCCTGGTCGGCGCCGGAGGCAAGACGAGCGCCCTGTTCGCCCTCGCCCGCGAGCTCCGCGACTTTAGGGTGATAGCCACCGCGACGACGCGGCTGCGCGACCCTCGAGCCGAGACCGGCAGGTCCTTCGACCGGGTCGCGATCGACGGCGACGCCGAGGGATTCGCGCCCAGGCGAGGCGGCGGCGCTCTCGTCGTCGCCTCGGCATCGGAAGAGGAGGACCGGAAGCTGATCGGAATGGATCCTTCGCGCGTCGAAGCCCTTCGCGAATCCGCGGACTTCGTCCTCGTCGAGGCCGACGGCGCGCGCGGACTTTCGATAAAGGCCCCAGCCTCGTGGGAGCCCGTCGTTCCGGGTTGCGCCGACCTCGTCGTCGGCGTCGTGGGCTTGGATTGCCTCGGCAAGGCCGTCGGTCCGGGTTTCGCGCATCGTCCCGAAATCCTCGGGCCCCTCGTCGGCTGCGCGGAGGGGGAGCCGCTGCGGCCGGAGCACCTGCTCCGCCTCGCTCGCGCGCCCGAGGGCCTGTTCAAGGGCGCGCCGAGCGGCGCCCGCCGCGCGATAGTCCTCAACAAGGCCGACGCCGCGCCGCCCGAGACGACCCGCGCCCTCGTCGAGGCATTGGCAGAGGAGGACTCGCCCGCCGACGCCATCGTAGCCTGCTCCCTCCGCGACGGGAATGGCGCCCTCGAGATCGCGTCCTCATGGCGGAGGGCCCCGGCATGACCCGCGGCGGCAAGGGGCTCGTCCTCGTCCGGGGTGCGGGCGACCTGGCCACGGGGACGATCGTCCGCCTTTCGCGCGCGGGCTTCCTCGTAGCCGCGCTGGAGATCGAGCGCCCGACGGCCATCAGGAGGACGGTGGCCCTGGCGGAAGCTGTCTACGAGGGCGAGGCGGAAGTAGAGGGCGTCAAGGCTAGACTCGTAGCGAGCGTACGCGAGCTCTTGTCCGCGGTCGCTCCCGGGGTCGTGCCCATCCTGGTGGACCGCGACTGCTCCTCGCTCACCGCCCTCGAGCCCGTCGCCCTCGTCGACGCCATCGTCGCCAAGCGCAGCCTGGGGACCTTCATCGGCATGGCGCCGATAGTGGTCGCCCTGGGACCGGGCTTCTCGGCCGGAGTCGACGCCCATGCCGTCATCGAGACGAACCGCGGCCACGACCTCGGCCGCGTCCTGTGGCGCGGGGAGGCCGAGCCGGACAGCGCCGTGCCGGGAAGCGTAGGCGGCTACGCGGCCGAGCGCGTGTTGCGCGCGGGAGGCGCGGGGAGGCTTCGCCCGCTGCGCGAGATCGGGGAGATAGTCGGGGCCGGGGACGCCGTCTTCGAGATCGAGGGCGACGAAGGCGGCGTCGCCGCGTCGAGGATAGGCGGAGTCGTCCGGGGAATCCTCAGGGAGGGCTTTCCCGCCTGGGCGGGCCTCAAGGCGGCGGACGTCGATCCGAGGGCGCGGCGCGAGAGCTGCTTCAGCGTCTCGGACAAGGCGAGGGCCGTCGGGGGCGGCGTCCTCGAGGCGATTCTCTCGCTGGGCGCGCGGCCCGCATGATCTACCTGGACAACGCGGCCACGAGCTTCCCCAAAGCGCCCGGCGTGGCCGAGGCCGTCGCGCGGCAGCTGGCCGAAGGGGGCGGCAGCGCCGGACGGGCCGGCCACGCTTTCGCGCTGGACGCGAGCCGCGTCCTCTTCGAGGCCCGCGAGGAGCTCGCGCGGATCCTCGGACTACCCGACGCGCGGCGGCTCGTCTTCTGCAAGAGCGCCACCGAGGCCCTCAACCTCGCGCTGCTCGGCGCCCTGCCGGCCGGCGGTACCGTCGCCGCGAGCGACCTCGAGCACAACTCGGTGATGAGACCGCTGCGCCATCTCGAATCCTCTAGGGGTCTCCGCATTCTCGTCTTCGGCTGCGACGCCGCGGGCAATCCGCGGCCCGGCGAGCTCGAGGCTGCCCTCGCCGCGAAGCCGGACCTCCTCGTCGCTACGGCGGCCAGCAACGTAACGGGAGCCCTCCTTCCCATCGGCGAGATCGCGCTGGCCTGTCGGAAGGCGGGCGTGCCGATCTGCGTGGACGGCTCCCAGATCACCGGCCACGCCCCGATCGACGTCGAAGGGCTCGGTATCGACTATTTCTGCTTCTCGGGCCACAAGGGATTGCTCGGCCCCGGAGGCACGGGCGGCCTCTGCCTCGGGCCGGGCACGGATCCCGAGCCCCTCCTCCGCGGCGGGACGGGAAGCGCTTCCGAATCCGAGGAGCAACCCGATGACCTTCCCGACCGCTACGAGGCGGGTACGCAGAATGTCTCCGGCCTGGCCGGGCTGCTCGCCGCCGCGCGCTTCCTCGAGGCTATGGGACTCGAGAAGGTCCGGATCCGAGAGAGGGCCATCACGGATCGCCTTGTTCGCGGGCTGGCCGGCCTGAAGGGCGTCGCGCTTCACGGTCCCCCGGCGGGGATTTCGCGGGCGCCCATCGTGAGCCTGTCGGCCCCGGGGATAGACCTCGGCGAACTCGCTCGCGCGCTGGACGGGCGCGGCGTCGCCGCGCGGGCGGGACTTCACTGCGCCCCCGCGGCCCACCGCAGCATCGGGACTTTCGTTCTCGGCGGCAGCCTCAGGCTCTCCCCCGGCTTCTTCACGACCGAGGCCGAAGTCGACGAGACGCTGCGTATCATGGAGGAGCTCACTGGATGAGCGGAATGCCCGCCCTTACGACGCTGACGCGTTTCTCGGGCTGCGGGGCCAAGCTCGGCCCCGGTCTCCTCGAAAAGGCCCTCTGCGGCCTCTCGCAGCCGGCCTACCCCGACCTGATCGCCGCCTTCGAAGGCGGCGAGGACGCCGGTCTCTACCGCGTCGGCCCCGGCCTCGCCCTGGTCCAGACCGTCGACTTCTTCCCGCCCATCGTGGACGATCCCTTCCTCTTCGGCCGCATCGCCGCCGCCAACGCCCTTTCCGACGTCTACGCCATGGGCGGCCGCCCCGTGACCGCCCTCGCCCTCGTCTGCTTCCCGGCCGCCTCCCTCGGCCTCGAGAGCCTCCGGGCCATGATGGAAGGCGGCATCGACGGCCTCGCCGAAGCCGGATGCGCCCTCCTGGGCGGACACAGCATCGAGGATCCCGAGCCCAAGCTGGGCTACGCGGTCACGGGCTTCGTCGACCCCGAGCGCGCGTGGAGGAACAACGCCCTCGAGCCCGGCCTCGCCCTCATCCTCACCAAGCCCATCGGCACCGGCCTCGTGAACATGGCCCTGCGCGCCCGATGCGCCTCCGCGGAAGCCGTCAAGGCCTCCCACTCGTCCATGGCTCGGCTCAACAAATCCGCCGCCGAGATCCTCTCGGCCTTCCCCGTCCGCGCCTGCACCGACGTGACGGGCTTCGGCCTCGCGGGCCACGCGGCCGAGATGGCGGCCGGCCCGCGTTGCGGCCTGCGCCTCTTCGCGGGCGAAGTCCACCTGCTTCCGGGCGCGGCCGAGTACGCGGCCATGGGCCTCGTGCCCGAGGGCGCGTGGCGCAACAGGGAAGGGAGGCTCAAGGCCCTCCGGAACTACTCCGCCGTCTCGCCCGAGCTCCTCGATATCCTCTTCGACCCCCAGACCTCGGGCGGCCTCCTCGCGGCCCTTCCCGCGGCCGCGGCGCGGGAAGCCCTGGATGCCCTGACGGCGGCAGGAGAGGAGGCGCGCTTAGTGGGGGAGAGCGGCGGCCCGCGCGGGGAGGTGGACATTGTCCCTTGAGACCCGGTCGCTCATCGCCACCTTCCGGACGAGCCACGACGCCCTGCGAGCCGAGCGCGAGGTCAGGACGCGCGGCATCGAAGCCGAGCTCATCCCCGTCCCGCGGGAGATCGCGAGCGATTGCGGCTTCTGCCTCCTCATGCCGGAGAAGGAAGGCCGCGCGGCGGTGCCGGGCATCGACGCGGAGAGCGCCTGGCTCGTCGCCGAGAGCCGCATCGGCGAGGGGCTCAGGAAGGAGAAGCGCTATGAGCGGATCGCGTAAAGTCCTCGACGCCCGGGGCCTGGCCTGTCCCGAGCCGGTCGTCCTGACCAAGAGGGCGATCGAGGAGGGAGGCTTCGACCTTCTCGAGGTGCTGGTCGACGGGGAGGCCGCGCGGGGCAACGTGCTCCGCTACGCCGCCTATGCCGGGCTCGAGGCGACCGTCGCGCGCGAGGAGGGCGCGGCGACGGCGATCGGGATACGGGCCTCGGCGCGGGAGGCGGACGCGGCGGAAGACGCCGTCCCCAAACCTTCCCCCTCCCCCCTGCCCTCGACCGAGACCGCCGCAGGAGCGACCGTTCTCCTCTCCTCCTGCGTCCTGGGGCGCGGCGACGAGGAGCTTGGCGCCCTCTTGATGCGCGGCTTCACCTACGCCCTCGCCGAGGCCGAGACTCCGCCCGAACGGGTCATCCTCATGAACTCGGCTCTGCGCCTGGCGACAGATGGCTCCGACTGCCTGGCGAACCTGAGGAAGATCGCGGAGCGAGGCGTCGACATTCTGGCCTGCGGCACCTGTCTCGAGTTCCTCGGCCTCAAGGACAGGCTGGCGGTAGGCCGCGTCTCGAACATGTACGAGATCGCGGCGTTGCTCATGGCCGGTCGCACGCTGAGCCTATGACGCGAGGTTGAGACGATGCTGCTGCATCCCGACGACGCCCTGCGCCTCATCGATTCGATCGATCTGCGCATTCCGCCGGAGACGATCCCCCTCGCGGCGGCCCTGGACCGAATACCCCTCCGCGACGCGGTATCCCTTTTGGACCAGCCTCCCTTCGACAAGGCGACGATGGACGGCTTCGCCTACGCGATCGCCGGCGGGGGCCTGGCCGAGACCGGCGACTCCTTCGCCCTGGTCGGCCACTCCGCCGCCGGCGCTCCGCCCTCGCCGGCCCTTTCTCCCGGCCAGTGCGTCCGCATCATGACCGGCGCCCCGGTCCCCGAAGGGGCCTGCGCCGTGCACCGCGTGGAGCTGGCCGTGGTCGATGGCGATCGCGTACGAATCGCGGCACGCGAGATCGAGGCGAACGTCCGGAGGCGCGGAGACAACAGCCGCGCGGGAGCCGGGCTCTTTCCCAAGCGGCCCCTGCGGCCCCAGGACCTAGCCCTCCTCGCGGCCAACGGAATCGCCGAGATCGAAGTCGCGAAGAGGCCGCGCGCCGTCGTCGTCAGCACCGGGGACGAACTCGAGGCGGCCGGAGATCAGCTCGCCCCCGGACGCATCTACGATTCCAACGGCCCTCTCCTCGTGGCCCAGGCAGCGGCCTTCGGCTGCGAAGCCTCCTTCGGCGGAATCGTCGACGACGACGAGGAAGCCCTGCGCGAGGCCATAGCCTCGGCCGCCGAGAGGGCCGACCTCGTCCTCGTTTCGGGAGGCGTCTCGGCCGGCGACTTCGATTTCGTCCCCCGAGCCTTCGAGCGCTGCGGCTTCTCGCCTCTCTTCCGCGGCCTCGCGATGAGACCAGGAAGGCCGGCCATGCTCGCCCGGCGGGGCGCCGTCCTCGGCTACGGGATGCCGGGCAATCCCGTAGCCGCCTTCGTCAACTTCGAGGTCCTCGTGAAGCCCCTCCTGCGGCGCATTTCCGGCCACGGCTACGAAGCGAGGATCGAGCCGGCGCGATTGGCGAGCGCCCTCTCGCGCCGGGAGACCGACCGCGTCGAATTCCTGCCCGTGAGCCTCGCCCGCGGGGTCGCCGCCCCGCTCAGGTACACGGGCTCCACCATGCTGGACGTCCTCGCGCGCGCGGACGCCTTCGTCCGCCTCGAGATAGGGCAAGCCGATATCGCCGGAGGGACAGAGGTCGATGCGCGACGGATTTGACCGTCCGATACGCTATCTGCGCGTATCGGTCACCGACCGCTGCAACCTGCGTTGCGAGTATTGCGCTCCCCCCGAATCGGAGGACCGCCGCCTCAAAGGGAAGCTCCTGTCCCTCGACTCCATCGCGCGGATAGCGAGGGCCGCCGTGGGCCTCGGCGTGGAAAAGCTGCGGCTCACCGGGGGCGAACCCCTCCTCCGCGACGGCATAGTCGGCCTCGTAGGCGAGCTATCGAGGATTCCGGGCCTGAAGACCCTCGCCATGACGACGAACGGCACGCGGCTCGCGGCCGCGGCCGCCGATCTCCGGGCCGCCGGTCTCGATTCGGTCAACGTGTCCCTCGACACCCTGGACGGCGGGCGCTATGAGCGAATGACTCGGGGCGGATCCCTCGCCGAGGTCCTCGCGGGCATAGACGCCGCCCTCGGCGCCGGACTCCCGGTGAAGCTGAACATAGTGCTGGCCGAGGGCGACTCCCGCGCCGAGGAGGAGGCTTGCGCCGTCGAGCGCTACGGGCGCGAGCGCGGAGCCTCCTCGCAGCGGATCCGGCGATACGACCTGCGCGAGACTAAGGTCTACGATCCGCGATTCGACAGGCCGCCTCGCTGCGAGGCCTGCGACCGCATAAGGCTCCTGGCCGACGGCAGGCTCATGCCCTGCCTGCATTCGGACCTGGCCCTGCCCTTAGACCTGGAGCGCATAGAGGAGAGCCTAAAGGCCTGCATCGGGCGCAAGCCCGAGCGGGGCGAAGCGTGCACGACGCTCCGCATCGGACAGATCGGAGGATAAGGCGGCCATGGCAGAAAAAGGATTCACCCACGTCGACGAGTCGGGCGCCGCCCGCATGGTGGACGTATCGCGAAAGCCCGTCGTCCCCAGGACCGCGCGGGCCCGCGGGCGCATAGCCCTCGATCCCGCGACGGTCGGCCTCATCGAGGCCAACTCCATCGCGAAGGGAGACGTCCTCGCGACGGCGAGACTGGCGGGCATCATGGCCGCGAAGCGGACGGCCGAGCTCATCCCGCTCTGCCATCCCCTCAACGTCGATCGCGTCGACCTCGCCTTCGCCCTCGAGGAAGCCGGCGTGGCCATCGAGGCGAGCGCCTCGTGCAACGGGAGGACCGGCGTCGAGATGGAGGCCCTCACGGCCGTATCGGTCGCGGCGCTGACCATCTGGGACATGTGCAAGGCCGTCGACAAGTCCATGCGCATCGAGGGCATACTCCTCATCGAGAAGACCAAGGGCGAGCCGGAGGGAGGCCGATGACCGTGGAGGGGGACTTCTCCATCGTGTCGCTCAACTCCTCGGACAGGAAGGGGACGGTCAAGACGCCGGTGGGCTTCCTCGACCTCGTCGCGGGCCTGGGCGCCGCGGGAGACGCCCACGCCGGTCCCGGCAAGCGGCAGCTCTCCCTCCTCGGCGCCGAGGACATCGAGGCCTTTCGCGCCCGAGGGATCGAAGTGGGGCCGGGCGACTTCGCCGAGAACATCACGACGCGCGGCATCGACCTCCCCTCCCTGCCCCTCGGGACGCGCATAGAGATAGGGAACGCCATCCTGGAAATCTCGCAGATCGGGAAGGAATGCCATGCGGGCTGCGCGATACGGCGCCTGACGGGGGACTGCGTGATGCCGAGGCGCGGCGTCTTCGCCTATGTCGTCGCCGGGGGGAGGATCGGACGTGCGGATACGGGTCATTACAGTCTCTGACCGGGCTTCGCGCGGTGAGTACGAGGATCTCTCGGGGCCCGAGATCGTAAGGATCTTCGCCGGAGCCTATCCCGAGGCGGAGATAGGGCGGGAAGTCGTGCCCGACGAGCCGGATGCCTTGCGCGCCGCCTTCGAGCGGGCCGCCGCCGCAGACTGGATCGTCACCTGCGGGGGCACCGGCCCCGCGCCCCGCGACCGAACGCCCGAGGCTACGCGCGCCTGGATGGACCGCGAGCTTCCGGGCATCGCCGAGGCCCTCCGCGCCGCGTCGCTCGCGCGGACGCCCTTCGCCGCCCTTTCCAGGGGCGTCGCGGGCATGCGAGGGGCTCAGTACATCGTCAATTTCCCCGGCTCGCCGGATGCGGCCAGGCTCTGCGCGGGAGTCCTCTCGCCCCTGCTCGGCCACGGCCTGGCGATGGCGCGCGGCGGCGGGCACGGCAACGGAGCGGGGTCCGGCGGCGCCTAGGGAGCGGTCGCGCTCGGCGGGGCGCCGGAGGGGACGGCGCTCGAGAGGCGGGCCTTGCCCAATTCATAGCGTATCGTCAGGTCGACGAGGTATATCCCCTGGTCGAAGAAGCCGAAGCCGTTGCCCGACCAAAGATTGAAGGTAGGCCAGAGTATCCGTCCCATGAACCCGAACGCGACGCGATCCGTCAGCGCGTACTCGCCGCGGATGAGGGTCGAGGGCGTCAGGTATCGCAGCTCGCCCCATAGATAGCTATTGATTTGAGGAGCGTCCGCCTCGATCGCGCCGGCCACGGGAAAAGCGACTCGGGCGTCCAGGCAGATGCCTATTCCGAAGCCGAAGGTCAGCTTCTGCCCGACTGGAAGGCTGTACACCACCGGCGCGTCGAGAAGCAGCCCCAGGACGAATGCCGACGTATATTCCTCGAAGGTGGGGACGGCCTGGCCGTTCGGCGTATATTCGGCATTATAGAAATAAAGATCGGCCGAGGGCTCGAAGCTGAAGCGCGAGCCTTCCGAGAAGGGCATGATCACTCCGCAACCCAAATCGTAGTTGATGCTCGGCGTAGGCACCCGAACCGCGGCCCCGGGCGTCGTGAACGAGGGGTCCAGCAGGCTTTCGAAGAGTACCCCCGAGCTGGGCCGCAGGGCCACGGGAGCCTCGAGGGCGTCCCCGCCCTCGACGGGCAGGAGGCCGAGGACGATCGTCGCGATCGCGGCAGCCGCGACGCAGAATGGTTTGCGCATCACGCCCTTATTGTATCGCGGCGCGGCTCCGCCGCAAGGCTAGCGCAGCGGGACCAGAGCGATTCCCGCCGAGGAGATATCGGGGAATTCCCCGCTCTCCCATGCGGCCGCCGCCATATTCCCCGCCGCCGCCAGGGCCGTGAAGCTCGCGCCATCGACGGGAGGCGAAATCGCCGTCAACGATCTCGCGCCTCCGCCGTCGGAGAGGACCAGCCTTCCGTCGGGAGACATGACCAAGACCCCAGCCGCGCTATCGGCGAAGCTCCAGGCGAAAGCCCCGTTCGCCTCCTCGGCCTTGCCGGAAGAGAGGTACCAGCGGTCGGCCCCCGCGCCCGAGCGGAGCCGAATGAGCCAGGGGCCCCCGCCCAGGAGCCCGAGGGCGGAGCGAAGCGATGCGCCCAAGACCCCATCGAGGCTCGAGAGGGACAGAGGCGCGAGAGCCGACTCGAAATCGGATCGGCGGATCTCCCGCAGGGCCGGCGCGGCCGCGAGCGGGTCGTCTAGGGCGAAGAACTTCGAGTCGACACGCTCGGGCCCGTCCTTGCGAAGCTCGGCGAACCAGCCGGAATCCGAAGGCAGGAGGGCGAAGGCTTCGAAGCCCGCGTCCTTGTCCTTCGGGAAGGGAGAGAGGTCCGTAGCCGCGGCTCCGCCTTCGCCGAAGAAGACGAGGCGCGAGGCCGATGCCGCCGGGGCGCCCGAGGATGCTCCGGTCGGGGACGCATCGGCGGTGGCCGTATCGGCGAAGGGATTCCGGTAGAGCTGCACGAGGAAACCGCCGCCGCGCGGCCAGATTCCCGCGGTCGACAGGCCCGCGAAGCCCGCGCAATAAGGCGAAGAGACGAGGCGGTAGGCGCTGCCGTCCGGCGAGGGTTCGACCCTCTCGAGCCCCCAGCCATTGACCGCCGCGGCTATGACCTTTCCGTCCGAGCTCAAGACCGAGGCATTCGGCGCCTCGGACGCGGCAAGCGCTTGGGCAGCTATTCCCCCTGCCTCGGCGAGGCCCGAGCTCGTCGCGTAGAAGACCTTCTCGACGTCGGCCTTGTAGGGATAGACCGGGGCAGCGGGCTGAACAGGCCGCCTGGAGCAAGCGGCCGATCCCAAAACGAGAATGACTGCGGCCAGCGCAAGGACCGTGCGCAAACCGATAGCGAATCCTCGCCTCATGCTCTTCGTTCCGGCATGTATATCAGTAGTTTCGCGCGAAAACAGCTCTGTGGCGCGCGGGGGAGCCGCAGAGGCAGCATGTGCCCGAGACGCCCTCCTGCCTGCCCAGCGGCAGGCAGCGTATCGTCACCTTCGTCTCGGCCTTGAGGGCGCCCTCGCAGTCGCCGCTCCCGCACCACAGGCCCTCCGCGAAGCCGCCCGTCGCGCCCGACGTCCCCGCCGACTCGCCGCGGTCGGCGCCATAGAAGGCCAAGAGCTCTCCCCTGTCGACCACGGATATCGTATTCGCCTCGCGGAAGGAACGCGCCCTGTCGTAGAGATTCTTCTGTATCGCGTCCAGGAGCTCCCGCGCCTTGACCGCGAGACCGGCGACCTCGAAGGGCGCCTTCTCCCCGGTGTCGCGGCGAGCGACCATCGCCTTCCCCGCTTCCATATCGCGGGGGCCTATCTCGATACGGAGCGGCACGCCGCGCATCTCCCATTCCGCGAACTTCCAGCCCGGCGACTGCGAGTCGTCCGAATCCATGACGGCGCGGATCCCCGCGGCCTTGAGCTCGGTCAGGATCTTGTCTCCGTAGGCGAGGACGGCCGCCTTCGTGTCGTTTCGGATGATGGGCACGATGACGACCTGCTCGGGCGCGAGGCTCGGAGGCAGGACGAGGCCCTTGTCGTCGGAGTGGGTCATGACGATCGCGCCGATGAGCCGCGTCG
>CAYNFM010000061.1:0-20976 GCA_964396415.1 uncultured Treponemataceae bacterium
CCCCACAAACAGATCCAGAGTCTGCTGTGCTACCATTACACAACCGGGGAAAGCCCAAAATACTGGGTTACCTTACTTAATACCCGAGCTTTTCGTCAAGTAGCGGTACGGACTCGGCGAGACCTAATTGCCGATCGGCTGGTTGGCGGGGAGAGCGACGCTGCGCTTGGCGTCGAAAACCTCGAGCTGGGGGCTTTCCATTCCGTTGAATCGATTGATGGTTACCTTGAAGACGAGATCGATGCGATCCCCTGTCTTGCTGTCATAATCGAAGGCGAAATCGCGCTGGAGTCGCCGGGCGCCGTCCCAGAATAGGGCCGGCCACTTGTGCTTGCCGAAATCCAAGGTCAGCTTGAGATGGTTCTGCTCTTTCTTTCCGACGAGCTGCGCATCGGTTATTGGTACGTTCCTCGCGAGGAAGACCAGGGGGCCGTTCGCCTCTCCGAAGGGCTCGAAGCGCTCCGTGACGGCGGCTATGTCTGGCTTGAGGTAGTCGTGGGGAAGCTCCGCGTCCACTTCGATGCTCTCCTCGCCTGTCTCGAGCTCGAGGGCTTGGGAATAGGCGACCGTCCGAGCCTCGAACTCGGGCCAATCCCTCGCCTCCAGGCTGAAGCCGGCCGCGGCGTCGTGGCCGCCGTAGTCGATGAAGAGGTCGGCGCAGGCCTCGAGGAAGGATGTGGTGGGGAAGCCCCGGACCGATCGGATCGAGCCGACGACCGTGCCGTCTTCTTGGAAGGATGCGACTATGGCGGGAACTTTGAATACGTCTGTGATCTTGGAGGCGATGAGGCCGGTAATGCCCCTGAACACCTCCGGCGAGCCCACGACGGCGAGTTTGTCGCCCCGAGAGGAGAGGCTATCGCGGGCCGCGGGGTAAATGGCGTCCCATGTCTCGCCTCCGAGGCGCCGGCGCTCGACGTTCATCCGGATCACCTCGTCGGCGAGGGCTTCGCGTTCGGGTCGGCTCGCGCCCAAGAAGAGGGCGACGGCCTTGTCGGCGGCCCCCATCCTGCCGGCGGCGTTGACGATGGGCGTGACTTGCCAGGCGATGTCGCCGGCGCCGAGCTTCTTTCCGAGGAAGTTGGTCTTTTGCAGGAGCTCCGAGAGGCCGGGCCGCGGCTTTTGATTGAGGGCGCCAAGTCCGCGCCTCACGAGTATGCGGTTCTCGTCGCGAAGGGGCATGAGATCGGCTATGGTGCCGAGGGCGACGAGCTGGAGGCGATCGAGATCGTCGGCGCCGAACCAGTCGGCCTTCTTGAGCGCGAAGGACACGAAGAGGTTTTCGAGGACGTCGATCTCCTCGAGCGTCCCGCTCGAGTAGCGTCCGATCTTGGAAAGCTCCTTGAGCCTGAGCAGGCTCTGGCCCTTCGTCTGGGGAATGTACTCGCCCGCATCGGGCGCGAGATCGTAAAAGAGGACCTCGGCTCCCTTGCCCAGGGCCTTCTCGAGGAGGCGGCGCTGGAGCGCGCCGTCCCAGACGAAGATCTGCCTGTCTTGGAGAAAGGGCACGAGACGGGTACGCCCGAGGTCGACCATGCCGGGAATTATAGTCTCGCGGACGCGGCCCGTCTCGACGAGGTTGGAGAGCCGCACCGCTTCCACGGCATAGGAGTCGTTTACCGGCCGCACGTTGAGGAGGGCGATCTGCTGCTTGTAGATCCCCGTGCGAGCGAGCTTGAGGGCGGAGGCGAGCTTGTACACGACTCCGCATCCGGCGAGGTCGCGGAAGGGGTAGCCCGAGTCCGGCAGCTTGGGATCGATGACGGCGAGGGCCGGGGGCGGGTCCCCAGCCTGGAGCCTGTGGTGGTCGGTCACGATGACGTCTATGCCCAATTCGGAAGCCCGCTCGATTTCGGCGTGGTTGGAAATACCGCAGTCTACGGTGATTATGAGGGTGCCGCCCGAGGCGGCGAATTCCTCGACCGCCGCGATGGAGAGGCCATAAGCCTCTCGGGAAAGCGGAATGCGCCATGTCGCCTCGATACCGGCCTCGCGCAGCGCCTCGACCATCACTACGGTGCTCGTGACTCCGTCGGTATCGCGATCGCCGAAGACGAGAACCTTCTCGCCCTCGTCCGCGGCGAGGAGTATGCGGTCCACCGCGTCCTCCATCTGCGAGAAGAGGAAGGGGTCGCGGAGATAACGGGGATCGTCCTCGAGATAGTACAGCAGCTCGGCGGGGTCGGTAATGCCCCGACGCGCGAGGATCGATGCGGTGAGGAGGTCGAGGCCGTAGCGAACCGACAGCTCCTTGACGGTCAAGGGAGAGACTACTTTCTTGTTCCAATTCATGACGAATCCTTCATAGCGCGCTGATTTCCTTTATTACGATTGGGCGAGGGGGGGGAGGCGAGTCGGCGATCGAGAAGGCGGAGACGATCAATGGCAGGGCGGCCTCGAGGGCCGCGGCATCCTTGCCGTAGGCCGTGCAGATGTGCTCTCCCGCGACCACCGCGTGTCCGACCTTCTTCTTGAAGACGAAGCCGACGTCGGGAAAGACGGGATCGGTAGTCTTGTCCCTGCCGACCCCGAGATAGACCCCGGCGAGGCCGATCCGATAGGCGTCTATGCCGGCGATGAATCCCGAAGCGGGGGCGAGGACTTCGTATCGATCCTTGGCGCGCCAGCGGTCTCGGAGCTCGAAGAGTCTGTCGATTCGGCCGCCCTGGCTACGGACGTTGGCGAGGAAGAGCTCGCGCGGGATGCCGAGCCTGATCGCGTTCCGGCAGAGGCGCTCGCCCTCCGCGACCTCCTTGGCGGCCCCTCCCGCGACGAGCATCCAGGCGCCGAGACGATAGACGACTTCCATGAGGTCCGCGGGCCCGACTCCCTCGAGGCATTCCAGGCTCTCTTCGACCTCGAGGAAATTCCCTACCTTGTTGCCTAATGGTTCGGTCATATCGGTTATCACGCCGACTATGCGCTTGCCCATCGCGGTGCCCGTGCTCACGAGGCTGCGCGCGAGCTCCTCGGCCCTCTCCGCCGTCTTCATGAAGGCCCCGGGACCCGCCTTGACGTCGAAGACGATGGCTTCGGCCCCTTCCGCCACTTTCTTGGAAAGAATGGAAGCCGTGATGAGGGGAATGGACTCGACGGTCGCGGTCACGTCGCGGAGGGCGTAGAGCTTCCCGTCGGCGGGCACCACCTCGGCGGTTTGGCCGGTCATCGCGTAGCCGTCCCGGCCGATAAACTCCCGGAACTCCGCTTCGGAGAGGCCCGTACGGTAGCCCGGTATGGACTCGAGTTTGTCGAGGGTGCCGCCCGTGTGGCCGAGGGCCCTGCCCGACATCATCGGCACCTTTACTCCGCAGGCGGCGACCATCGGCGCGAGAACTAGGGAAACTTTGTCTCCGACGCCTCCCGTCGAGTGCTTGTCGACGAAGGGTCCGGCGATGCCCGAGAGGTCCATGACTTTCCCCGAGCGGAGCATTACGTCGGTGAGGTCCGCGGTCTCTCTGGCGCTCATGCCCTTGAAGAAGACCGCCATGGCCCAGGCTGAAACCTGATAGTCCGGCACGGAGCCGTCGACATAGCCGTCGATAAGGCAGGTGATCTCCTCGCGGGAGAGCTCGGCCCCGTCTCTTTTCTTCATTATTATGTCGACTGCGCGCATGTTTTCACCTCCGCTGAAACGCCGATGATCAAACCCGACGCTTCAAGGCGCCGCTGGGTTTCACTATAGATCGACCCCACGCAGCTCAGTATACACCGCCCCTGACCTCCTGAGCTCGGACTTATAAAGCGCGCATCGGTCGATTTCCCATGACCCGGCAGGGGAGGCGACCGCTTCTACGGCGAGCCCGCCTTCGCGGGAGGATCGGCGGGCCATGGTGACGTGGGCCGAGAATTCCCCGCCCTCTGGCCGCGAAGCCCTCGGCGACAGCGCCCCCAGGACCAGCCGGCGGCAAGCGTCGACACGGCCGCCGTCGTCGACTGTCGCGACGAGGACGCGCCAACGGCTTTTCGAGGGGAAGCCGTTCAAGGCCGAGAAGGAGAAAGGGATGGCTCCGAATTCCGCGACGGCATTGAGCGAGGTCGCCGCGATAACGACGTCGCTATCGCCGATTTCGCCGAGGAAGGCGAGAGTGATATGGTAATTCTCGCTCTTGGTCCAGGAGAGGCCGGGAAGGCTCGAGCGCAGCGAGCTCGCGGCCTTCTCGAGCGCCTTGCGGGCTTCAGGCGGAAGCGCCAGGGCGATAAAGCACCTCACGAGGGCAGGGCCTTCGCTTCCAGCGATGCCAAGGGCGCCTCCGCGGCGCTCTTCGCCAGGGCGAAGAGGAGAGCCTTGAGCGTATCGAGGGTTTCAGGCAGGATGACCAGCCTCGCGGCCTCGGCATAGCCGATCTCGAGGACGCGGTTCAGCCAGCGCAGGGCGCCGGTACCCAGGGGGAGAATGCGCTCCGACCGGGCCGCGCAGTCGAGGCAAAGGAAGCCTTCCAGCGCGAAGGAATACGCGCCCCCGAGAGAGGGACGCAGCTTGGCCCCGCAATTCGAGCAGCTCATGGGGTCGGGACCCAGGCCCAAGAGCTCGACGAAGCGCCAGAGGTATTGCAGGAGGGGAGGCTCGGTCGCTCCCGAGGGGCAGGAATCGAGGGCCGTAAGGCATTGCAAGGCGAGGTCGAGGACTTGCCGGTAGTCGCCTCCTCCTCCCGAGGTCTTTATGAGGAGCTCGGCGACTAGGCCGGCGGACCAGAGGCGATCGAGCTCGTCTCGCAGCGCCGGGAAGGAATCCCTGACCTCGAAATCGGATAGCTTCCGGAAATCCTTTACGGGATCGAGGTAGACGAAGGCTCGGCCCGAGGCATAGGGCGACGCGAGGGAACGCAGCCGGGACTTGGGGCCCCCGAAGACGAAGACATCGACGAGACCGGCCTCGGCCGTCATCAGGGTAAGGATGCGGGACCCTCCCGGGCTCTCCCTCGCGTGAAGGGCGAGGGCTTCGTAGACAAGATTCCTCGTCGGCACGACGAGAAGTATCCGACTCGGGCGAAGCCGATGTCAATCATCGGCAGCTTGTTCCTCGACCTGGGTATGTGCTATTAGAACGGATGCTCCGCCTCCTCCTTCTCGACCTGGACAACACCGTATATCCCGAATCGCGCGGCATGGACCACGATATAGTCAGGCGCATGAACGGGTACGTCGCGAATTACCTGGGGATCTCGCCTCAAGCCGCCTTGGAGCTTCGCCGGGAGCGAGCGATTCACTATGGGACGACGCTCGAATGGCTGACCGTGGAGCAGGGCTTTACCGACACCGAGTCCTTCTTCGCCGCGGTGCATCCCGACGGGGAGGAGTACTGTCTCAGGCCCGACCCCGAGCTGGCGCGCGCCCTCGACGCCCTCGACCTGCCGAAGGCAGTCCTCACCAACAGCCCGTCGGAGCACGCCCGTCGCGTCCTGCGCAAGTTGGGCATAGCCGATCGCTTCTCGGCCATCTACGACATCCGTTTCAACGGCCTCAAAGGCAAACCCGACGCCGAGGCTTACCGCCGAGCCTGCGAGTCCTCGGGGGTCGAGATCGCGGAGACCCTCTTCGTCGACGATATGCCGAGGTACGTACGCGGCTTCGTCGATCTGGGCGGCGAGGCCCTCCTCGTCGACGAGGCCGAGCGTTTTGCCGACGAGGGGCTCCCCCGGGTCCGCAGTCTCGTAGAGCTGCCGGCCTACGTAGCGGCACTCGGCAGGCTGTAAAATGCTCGAAGCATTCTAAATGCAGCTTTGCAATTGCCCGAAAACCATGTTTTCTGAGAAATCGGGTATTCCAGGTAGTGTTGAAAAGGGCTCCCCGGCTTTTTTCAACACCGTGCCAGCGTCAAGTCGGCTTCAGGAGCATCTTACCCTGAGACGAGCCAGTCCCCAGGGCCGCTTGACCCAAGTGAAGGCTGAAGTCTATCCTTATGGCAACGCCGATTAATCGATGGCCGCCTCTGCGGCCTTGAATTCCTATAGGAGAGTTCCATGCCCGAAACCCGCGTCCTCATAAACCTGTCCAACCGCCATATCCACGTCTCGAAAGAAGACCTCGAGGCTCTTTTCGGAAAGGGCCATCAGCTCACGAAGACCAAGGACCTCATCCAGCCGGGCCAGTTCGCCTGCGAAGAGACCGTTACCATCAAGGGCCCCAAGGGCGAGTTCAAAGGCGTCCGCATCCTCGGGCCCACCCGCTCCGAGACCCAGTGCGAGATCCTGGCCTCGGACCAGTTCAAGCTGGGCGTGCCGAATTGCGCCGTCCGCGAATCCGGGCAGCTCGATGGCTCTTTCCCGATGGAGGTATTCGGTCCCGCCGGTTCCGTCAAGAAGGAGCGCGGCCTCATCATCGCGAAGCGGCACGTCCACTTCGACCCCGAGGCCGCGGCGCGCTTCGATGTCAAAGACAAGGAGCTCGTGTCCCTCAAGGTCGACGGCGAGCGAGGTGCGATCTTCGAGAACGTCGTCTGCAGGGTCAGCCCGAGCTACGCCCTCGAATGCCATCTCGACTTCGACGAAGGCAACGCCGTAGGCATCGGAAACGGCAGTTTCGGCGAGATCATCAAGAAATGAATAAGAAGGTCGTCCTCAAGGCCCAGGATCTCGATGGCTACCTCTCCGAGACCGACAAGGCCTCCCTCGAGCGGATGGACACGCTGTTCCGCCAGGCCATGGTCTCGTTCAACATCCTCTCTACCGCGGGGACGACGGCCGATCGGAACCGGGAGGAAAAGACCCTGATCGAGCTGTACAACGACATCGGCTCGCAGATGCAGGACATCTGCCGGGACGAAAGAGGCATTCAAGTCTATTCCTTCGTAACTCCTCAGGAGAGCCACGGCGAGGCGAGCCGCCTCATCGCCAAACTGCGCGACGTGCGTACGGGCAGGCAGGAGTTCGTCTATTACATCCAGCGCGCCTACGAACTCCTCTTCAACCTCGCTTACGGCTCCCACGCCGAGGGCGGCTCCAAGCCGGCCAAGAACCACCTCATCGTCAAGACTCCGGTGACCGTGCCGGTGCAGAACTACGCGGTGCACAAGATCCCCAACGTGGACGCCGCGATCGAGAATACCGTCATGTGCGTAATGCTGCGCGGGGCCCTGCTGCCCTCGATCATCATGTCCAAGGAGATCCAGGAGTATTCCTCGTCGGGCTACGTCACGCCCTTCGCCCTCTTCAAGATCAGGCGCGACGACACGAAGAGCGAGACCAACATGGAATACATCATGGACCTCGATCGCTCCTACTTCAAGCCGGAGGAGCTCGACGGCAAGGACCTGGTCTTCGCCGATCCCATGAACGCCACCGGAGGCAGTCTCGTCACCGTGGTGAAGTACCTCCTCGAGCTGGGCATAAAGCCCAAGTCCGTGAAGTGCTTCAACGTCATCTCGGCCCTCAAAGGCTCGCTGCGCATCGCGCGCGCCGTCGAGCACGCCACGGTCTATACGCTCTGGATGGACCCCGTCCTCAACGACCGCGCCTACATCATGCCGGGCCTCGGAGACGCGGGCGACCGGATCAACGGCCGCGACGAGGACGAGCGTCCCCGCGACATCCTCCAGCTCATCGCGGACTACGGCTCCAACGTTACGGGACTGTACCGCTCGCAGCTGCGCACGATAGAGGCGACGGTACTGAGGAGATAGGCGGAAGGGGCGCCTTCTTAATCGCCTTTTCACGAAAAGCGAACGCGATCGAAACCAAGCATTCATTCATTATGGTATATCCATATCTCCGGAGGTATCTTAGCCTATCCGCTCGACTGAAAGGGAGGACGAATGTTCGAATTCCAGGAACTCGCGGCCGACGCCTGCATCGGCACTGGAAGCGCGTTCAAGCATCGTCTCCTCTGCCTGGGAACCGGGTCGGAGCTCGAAGACGACGGATTCCTCCTCCGGAATCCCGACTGCGGCCGCGAGGCCTTCCTTCGCAGTCTGTACCCCAGGAAGGAATTCGAGCCCGACTCTTCCCTCCCGGGCATCTATCGCTATTCGGACTGGCTCCCCATCGCGGGGACGCTGAAGGGTTCGGCGACTCCCGTGACCTACAGGAGCGCCCGCCTGGGCGCCCGCCTGGGCTTGTCCCGCCTCTATATAACCTTCAACGGCCTCTGGGAGAAGATCGGCGCGCGGACGGCGACCGGCACCTTCAAGGATTGCGAGGCTTTCTCCGTCCTTGCGCGCTTCCCCGCGTTCAGCGGCAAGACCCTCGTCGTAGCCTCCGCCGGCAACACCGCCAGGGCCTTCATCCAGGCCGCGTCGGATAACGATTTGCCCCTCGTCGCCGTCGTGCCCGAATCCTGCCTCGAGGATCTGTGGGTCCTGGGCGACAAGGGGCGGGACGTGCGGCTGGTCGCCGCATCTGGCGGGGCCGACTACTTCGAGGCGATAAGCCTCGCGAATCTCGTCTGCGAGATACCAGGCTTTCAGAGCGAGGGCGGGGCGAAGAACGTCGCGCGCCGCGACGGCCTCGGGGTCAGCGTGCTGAGCGCCGTCGAGGAGGCGGAGGAAATCCCCGATTATTACTTTCAGGCCGTGGGGAGCGGAACGGGAGCGATAGCCGCCCACGAGGCCAATATCAGGCTCAACGAAAGCGGTCGCTTCGCGCGGAAGACCATGCGCCTGGTGATCTCGCAAAATGCGCCATTCACCCCCATACTGGACGCATGGGGCTCAGGCGAGCGGATCGCGAAAGCTCGCGACGAGCGGGACGACCGAGCGAAGATCGACGCCATCGAGGCGAAGACCCTCTCCAACCGAGAGCCTCCCTGGGGCATCGTCGGCGGCCTCTTCGACTGTCTGAAAGCTTCGGGCGGGGAGGTCCTGGCCGTTTCCAACGCCGAGGTCCGCGCCGCGCAGGTCCTCTTCCGGGATCTCGAGGGCTGCGATATCTCGCCCGAGGCGGGAGTCGCGGCGGCTTCCCTCCTCAAGAAGGCTATGGCGGGGGAAATCGAAAGCGACGCGATAGTCATGCTCAACGTCACCGGAGGCGGATACGAGAGCCTGCGAAGCGATCCCCGAGCGACGCGGCTGCGTCCCGACCTCGTGCTCCGGAAAGACGAGTTCGAACCGAATCGCTTCCTAGATTCGATCGCCCGCTGATCGCAGGAGGACCTGATGAGCTTCGAGGATATTTTCGCCAAGTGCGGGACCGACGGAGGCTACTTCGGCGAGTTCCGCCATTCGGGGGACGACTACTACACCCAGCCGGTGATGGAGTCCGTGCCGGGGAGGAGGATGCGCTTCGCCGGCAAGGACTGCGTCATGTGGTCGATCAACAATTACCTCGGCCTCGCCGAGAGCGAGGAAGTCAAGGCCGTGGCCCGCGAGGCGCTGGAGCGATGGGGGACGAGCGCGCCGATGGGCGCGCGCATGATGAGCGGCAACACGGCCGAGCACCTGGCCCTGGAGGCCTCTCTCGCCGAATTCGCGGGCAAGGAATCGGCTATCCTCTTCAATTACGGCTATCTGGGCGTCATCGGTACGGTAGGCGCCCTCGTCGGTCCGGAGGACGTGATCGTCGTGGATAAGCTCGACCATGCCTCGATAATCGATGCCGCGGTGGGCGCGGTTCGGACGCGGCGCAATCTGCGGGTCTTCCGTCACAACGACATGGAGAGCCTGGAGAAGCTGCTGAAGGACGTGAACCGGTCGCGGAAGGGCGGCGTCCTCGTCGTTACGGAGGGCGTCTACGGCATGACCGGGGATCTCGCCCGGCTCGACGCGATATGCGAGATCAAGGACAGGTACGACGCGCGCCTCATGATAGACGACGCCCATGGCTTCGGCGTAATGGGCCCGAGGGGCCGGGGCACCGCCGAGCATTTCGGGGTGACGGACAGGGTCGACGTGTATTTCGGCACCTTCGCCAAGGCCTTCGCCTCGATAGGCGGAGTCTCGGCGGCGCCCGAGGACGTGGTGCGCTGGATCAAGTACAACGCGCGCTCCCAGGTCTTCGCCAAAGCCCTGCCGATGGTTTACGTGAAGAGCCTCCAGAAGACGCTGGAGCTCGTCCGGGACGGGGCGGCGCGTCGCGAGCGCCTCTTCGAGGTCGCCCGGCGCCTCTCCGCGGGGCTCAGGGCCCTGGGATTCCACGTCGGCGAGGTGGAGTCGCCCATCGTGCCCCTCTTCGTGCCTGGCGGAGGGGACCCCCGCGTGGCAATGGACTGGATACGCTTCCTCCGCGACTGTGCGGTCTTCGTCACCGGCATTATGTACCCCGTGATTCCCAAGAACTACGTCGAGTTCCGCATCGTGCCCTCGGCCAGCCATGAGGACGAGGATGTCGAGCTGACTATCGAGGCCTTCCGCCGGCTTCGCGACGAGAAGAGGCTCGACCTCGACGCGGATTGGAGCGGGATCGACAAGCTCTACGGGCAGGGATAGGAAGGAATCCGCGATGAGGCTCTTCGGCGGGGTCCAGCAGATCGGCATCGGCGTCGAGGACGCGGAAAGGGCTTGGGACTGGTATCGGCGAAAATTAGGCTTCGACATCCCCTTGATCGACTCGACCGGAATCGCCGCCTCCATGCTCCCCTATACCGGGAACGAGCCCAGGAAGAGGCGGGCGATACTGGCCCTCAATCTCCAGGGCGGGGGAGGACTCGAGATATGGCAGTATCTCGGACGGAAGCCCCTGTCTCCCCCCTTCGAGCCGCTCTTGGGCGACCTCGGCATATTCGCCGCGAAGCTGAGATCCTCCGATCTCGGCGCTGCCCACGATAGTCTCCAGGACGAGGCGAACGAGCCCGTTCGCGATCCCCGAGGCACGGGGCATTTCTTCGCCCGGGATCCCTTCGGCAACTCCTTTCAGATCGTTTCGATGCCTGGCGGCTACGCCAGGACGGGGAACCCCGTCGGGGGAGTTCTCGGCGCCTCGATCGGCGTCTCCGACCTGGATGCCGCATCCCGCTTCCTGCGAGTCGTCTTCGGCTACGACACCGAGCTCTATCGAGGGGAGGGTCTCTTCGAGGATCTCAAGGGCCTACCAGGCGGCGAAGGCCGCTTCCGGAGGGCCCTGCTCTCGCGATCGGTCCCTTCGGCCGGACCCTTCTCCGAGCTCCTCGGTCCGAGCGAGATCGAGCTGTTCCAGGTCCTCGACCGGTCGCCGCGCAGGCTCTTCGAAGGGAGATTCTGGGGCGACCTCGGCTTCATCCACCTCTGCTTCGACATTCGGGGATTGGCCGGATTCAAGGTGGAATGCGCCTCGGCCGGGTATCCCTTCACCGTTGACAGCAACCCCGGAGCCGACGCAGGCCTGGCCGAAAGCTTCGACATGGGCGAAGCTTCGGGGCGTTTCGCCTACCTCGAGGACCCGGACGGCAGTCTATTCGAGGTGGTCGAGACGCACCGCGTCCCCCTTATCGCCAAGCTCGGGTGGTATCTCGATCTTCGCAAGCGCGATCCAGAAAGGGCCCTCCCGCGTTGGATGCTCAGGCTTCTCGGTTTGGGGCGGGCGCGCCGCCCGAGGGCCCGCTAATCCGGGAAATCCTTGAGGTTGTCGCGCGTGACCTTCGCGCAGGGGACGAATACGAACCTGGAATCCACCAAGGCCCATCCGGCGGCGCCGGGGTCCCTGCCCATCGCGAGAGCGTAGGCCAAGTCGAAGGCGGCCCTGCCTTGGCTCGCCGCGTCGACGCGTACGGTGCCCAAAAGGCTGCCGTCCGAGATGGCGTCCAAAGCGCCGCGCGCGCCGTCGGCGCCGATCACGGGAATGAAGCTGCCGCCGCTGTCCTTGAAGTATCCCGCCGCCTTCAGCGCCTCGATGGCGTCCAGCGCGATCTCGTCGCTCGCGCAGAGCAGCGCCTCCGGCTTCTTCGAGCCGAAGGAGTCGATCAGGGCCGCCATCTGCTGCGGCGCCTCGGCCCTCGTCCATTCGTCGAGCGCATCGGCCACCTTCACCGCCTTAATGCGGACCGCTTCGAATGCCTTATGCCTGATCTCGTCGTCGGCCTGGGAAGCCTCTGGGGCGGAGTCGCCCCGTATGACGGCGTATTGGAGCCGGCCGTCCCGGTTCTTGTCCATATCTGGATGGGCTTTCCAGTAATCCGCGAGGATCTCGACCTGCAGGGCATCGATCTCTTCCGCCTTGGCCCCGACGAAATAGGCTTTGTCCCACCTGTCGACTGGCGGCATCGAGGGATCGCGGGTGAAGAAGACGACGGAGATGCCGGCCGACCTGGCCTTGATCGCCAGGGATGCGAGGGCGGAAGGATCGACCGGGTTTACGATAATCGACTTGGCCTTGTCGATGACGAGGGCGTCGACCTGATCGTTCTGCAGCTTCTGTTGGCTTCGGCCGTCCAGGACCGCGAGAGCTGCCTTTCCCTGCGCCTCGGTCTCGAGGGCGCGCCGGGCGGTACCGACGATGCCGTCGTTGAAGTTGAGCAGGGCGACGCCGATTCTCGGCTTGCCTCCGGATTGATCGCAGCCTAGGAAGCTCAGGGAGAAGGCCGCGGAAAGGAAGAGAATGGCCGGGGCGATCTTCGCGCGTTTCATGGTGGAAGGATTCTAGCATGAGGAGGGGCCCTTGTCTCCGGTCCGCCTCCCTCGCCGGATTGTCTCGCGCCGCGATACGTGGCAGAATGGACGCATGGGCAAGGCATACGCGGTGTTCTCCGCCATCGGCGCGGATAGAGTAGGTATAGTCGACGATATCTCGGGCATCATTTCCGCGAGCGGCGGCAATATCGAGGAAAGCAAGATGGCCGTCCTGGGCGGAGAGTTCGCCGTCATGATCCTCGTCTCCATCGAGGCCGAGGCCCTGGAAGCCCTGGTCGCGCGGACCGGGGAGATCGAGGCTCGGTTCTCGCTCAAGCTCGGCGTAAGGCCCACGCGCGAGAGATCCGACTCGGAAGGCGGCAGGCCCTACGTTCTCGAGACCGTTTCTCTCGACGGTCGGGGCATCGTGCATTCGGTCAGCGCGGTCCTCCGCAAATACGGCATCAACATCGAGGACCTCGAGACGAGCACCGATCGGGCGCCCCTTACCGGCGCCCCCATCTTCAGGATGAAGGCGAACGTAGTCCTCGGCCGGGCGGTGGCGATCGGAGCCCTCAGGCGAGAGCTCGAGGAGCTCCAGGCGGCTCAGGACCTCGATATCCTCCTCATGCCCCTCGTCCCGGCGAGGAGGGATTGAGGTCGATGAGCGGGCCGCGGAACAGACGAAGCCTCGTGGTCGCGACGGCCTGCGCCATCGTCCTCGCGGGCCTCGCACCCGCGCTCATCATGGGCTGCGCGTCGACCCGTCCGCGAGCCATCGCCCAGGAGTGGTTCGATCTCGGCAACGCCTGGCTCGAGAAAGGCGACTGGAAGCAGGCGGGACGAGCCTATTCGCGCGCCCTCGCCCTCGATCCGTCCTTTGCGGGCGCCTCCTACAACCTCGCTCGGGCTCTCACCGAAGCCGGGGATTACGACAAGGCGCTCCAGGCCCTGGACGCCCTCGCGAAACGCGATCCCAAAAACATCAAGATACTTTCCTCGCGAGCCTATGCCCTCTATAAGAAGGGAGACGCCAAGGCGGCCCTCGCCGCATATCGCAAAGTGCTGGCCCTGGATGACTCCTCTCCCGACGCGGTGTACAATACCGCCCTCCTCGAGCTGGCTGCGGGCGAGGCGTCGGTGGCTATCGCCGATCTCCGTCGGCTGACCGACGCAAAGCCCGACGACGGGCAGGCCTTCCTCCTCCTCGGCAGGGCTATCGATCAAAGCTCCGCCGGGAAGGCAAGCG
Source organism: uncultured Treponemataceae bacterium (assembly GCA_964396415.1). Taxonomy (GTDB): domain Bacteria; phylum Spirochaetota; class Spirochaetia; order Treponematales; family Rectinemataceae; genus UBA1306. The sequence goes on from CAYNFM010000061.1 coordinate 13,701, forward strand.
AAGATTCGGACGCGGCCGCCCTCGCCGCCTACGAGAAGGCCAAGACCCTCGGCAAGACAGACGCGGATGCCCTCGTCCGCATGGCGGCGCTCTACGAGAAGGGCAAGCGCTATCCCGAGGCGATGGACGCGCTCGAGGCGGCTCTCAAGCTCGACCCGAAGCGGGCGGCCGCCGCCTTCGCCCTCGCTCGCCTCAGGCTCGTGATCGCGGACGACGCCGACAAGGGCCTCGAGGCCCTGAAGAACGCCCTCGACGCCGGCTTTTCCGACAAGGATGCCGCCGCCGCCCTCCTGGCGGAGCCCGATCTCCCCGAACGCCAGAAAGTCTTCGACCTCCTCAAGTCCAAGGGCCTCGCCGAATGAGCGTTTCGTAATATGAGGCATCTCCTTTATCACGGCCAGGAGATCCTCCTGCCCGCGAGGCCGGGCGAGACCACGGCGGCTCCGCCGGAGCGGTTGCTCGCCGGGTCCGTCGGCCGTAGGTACTTCGAGGATGGCGGCGAGCTTTACGCGGCTTTCATGCTCGACGAGGCGGGGGCCGAAGCCGGCGTCTCCCTGGGCATGCGGAGGATGACGCTGCGAGAGGCCCTCGCCGAGAGGCCGCCCGATGAGATGCGGCCGGCCCTGCGCGGGATGGCTCTTCTGCGCTGGCTGGAGACTGCCCGATTCTGCGGCGCCTGCGGCGCTCCCCTAGAGGACTGCGGCCCGGGGCAAGGAGAGGTCGGCGCCGATTACAGCCGCGTCTGCACCTCATGCGGCCGCGTTCATTTTCCACGCATATCGCCGGCGGTCATTGTCCTCATCCGTAAGGGGAGGCGCGCCCTTCTCGCCCACAATGCCCGTTTCCGGCCGGGCACCTTCGGCCTCATCGCGGGCTTCGTGGAGGCGGGCGAGACTCTTGAGGAGGCAGCGGTCCGGGAAGCCAGGGAAGAGGCGGGTATAGAGATCGGCGAGCTTCGCTACATGAAGTCCCAGCCTTGGCCCTTTCCCGATTCGCTGATGGTGGCTTTCACCGCGGAGTGGCTCTCGGGAGAGGCGAGGCCCGACGGGGTCGAGATAGGGGAGCTTCGCTGGTGCCTGCCTTCCGAGTTGCCCCAGGTCCCGCCCAAGGGAAGCGTCGCCCGATACCTCCTCGACGAGTTCGCGCGGGAGGCCGCCGGCGATTAGGAAAGTTCCGCCGCCTTTTCGATCGGCTTTTTCGAGTCGGGTTGCCTTAGCCGATGTTGGATGCCGAGAAGGAGGCAGGCCACGGGCAAGGCCGAAGCGGCGACTATCGCGGACCAGGAGAACGAAAGGGCGCTTCGGAAACGCAGGGTGAGGATGGCTTCGATCGAGAGGCAGGCGAGAGCGGAGCCGAGCAAGGCGAAGGCCGCGATATTGGGGCCCCTGCGCTTGGCCTTCAGGCAGAGCAGTGTGGCTATCGCTCCCGCTGCCATGGTCGATAGCCCGATGGGCAGGGCGAGAGCGAAAAACCAGCCGGAAGAGCCGGTCAGCGCGTCCAGCCCCCAAAGATAGGCGAGGGCGGCGGCGCCCATGACGGGCAGGAACAGGCCGGGCTTGCGATAGGCGAGCATCGGAAAGCCGACGAGGGTCCATCCGAGGATGGACGAGGCGAGTCCGATCCGGGACCAGCCGAGGCGGCCGTGCAGCGCGTAGTCTACGATCAGGTCGATCGCGGCCGATAGGCCGCAGACCGCTCCTAAGATGCCCGAGGTCAGGGCGAGCGACTTCGCCGAGCGATCGGCCGGAAGGGCCGCGCCGCAGCGGGGACAGGTCGCTCCGCCTTCGGCCTCCGCTCCGCATCTGCTGCAAATGATCATCCTTTGCCCTCCTCGGGATTTAGACAGGCCGCGTCGGCTGAAGGGTGCGGGTCGGCGGCCTTATTCGATCCTATGGCGCGAATCTCCGGGCGCGGGGAGAGTATTTCGACGGCCGCCATCCATTTTCGCGAGGAGGACGAGCCGAGGGCGAAGCGTGTCTGGAAAAGGTCTTTGCCGACGTAGAACTCGAGCGTGCTCCGCTTGAGCACGCTGATCCCTTCGATGACGGCCAGGGGGAAGCGAAGGCGCTCGCCGAGGATCGTCGCCAGCTCGATTCGGTCCGGATAGAGGATGAGGGTGCCGGTCCTCAGGCGGCGGAGGGGGTTCATCTTTCGTCCCCTGAGGATCAAGGCCCCCGGATCGGAAAATATCGGCCGATCGGGTCGAGCGGCCGCGCTTCTTCGAACGAGACGCTCGAAGGCTATCGTCTGCCATCTGTCCCAATCCCGGATCGTCGAGAAGATGGGCGCCTCGCCCTTTCGGACCTTGATGCGCCCGAAGGCGTCGAGCTTGAGGGCCATGCCGCATGCCAGGCAGTTGAGGCGGGAGCCCGAGCTCCTGAGCTCTCCCACGGCCTCGCAGCGCGGACACATGAAGAGGGCCAGCTCGATGCGCTCGGCGCGCCGCAAAGCCTCGAAGGGGACGCGCGCGTCCTCCTCCCAGGCCGACTCGTCGTGGGCGAGCGCGGTCGCGAGCATCGAGCCTATCTCGCGCGTCCCCAGGGCCCCGAGCTCTTGGCGCGAGAATGCGAGCTTGAACTCCACCTCGATGGCACCGCGACGCCGCGCGCCCGTCCAGCGCGGCAACGAGGAATAGCCGCCTTTGATGACGGCGGCGAGCACCGGCACCTTGAGCAGCTTCAGGAGCTTGGCCGTCGAGGGGACGAGGGGCAGGGTGGTTCCATCCCAGGTCTGCTGGCCTTCGGGGAATATCCCGACGACTCCTTGGCGCCTCCGTATGACCTCGACGGTCCAGTTGACCGTCTCGATGTCGGGGATGGACTTCGACTTAGGTATCGAGCCGACGAGCGTGAGGAGGGCCCGCATGAGGCGGCTGCGCATGTTGCCGTCGCTCGTGATCCAATAGACGGGCTCGCGCAGGAAGCTGCCGAGGATGAAGGGATCGAGGACCGAGACGTGGTTAGAGACGATGACGAAAGGCGGCTTGATCGCCTTGGCGAGGTTGACGTTCTTGCCCTGGACCCGGAAGAATGCATGAAGCCATAGCCCGTAGGTCGCCCGCAATATCCTATTGAACCATCGAATGTTCTGCGGGACGTAGCGCGTACGGCCTGGCATTGTCCTCCCCGCCTTCCTACCTAAGGTAGCGGATATCGGAGGCCTAAGCAACGGGGGCCGACTTGTATTCCGATATGCCTAGGCGATAAAGTACCCATATCAGGGAGGGTATTATGGGTTTTTCTCTGGCGCTATACCCGATCGCCTATCGCGCGCGCTTCGACGGCGCCGGATGGCGCGAAGAATACATCGAACAGCCGCATAAGACGCCCGACGAGGAAGCGGCGCTCTCGGACGAGGAGCTCGGCGAGCTCAACGAGCGGCGCAACGAATTCGCCGGCGTTCCTCTCGTCAACTATACGACGCAATACGGGATGGGCTGCTTCGAGGGACTGAAGGCCTTTCCTCAAAAAGGGTCCCCCAAAGGGCTCGGCGACGGGCGGCGGACAGAGGGCGAGATCAAGCTTTTTCGGCCCGCCGATAACGCGGCGCGCTTCGCTAGCTCGATGAAGGGCCTCGGGATGCCGGTCTTCCCCGAGGAGACCTTCCTGCGCGCCTGTCTCGAGGTGACGGCGCGAAACGCGGCCCTCGGCTTCAGGCCCTCCTACGACCCGAAATGGGAGCGCGACGGGTTCGTCAACGCGAACGCCGTCTACTTGAGGCCCTTCTCGTTCTCCGAGGGCGGGATCGGCGTCGGCATCCCCGAGAGGCCGAACGTATTCATCGTCGCCAATCCCGTGGGCTCCTACTTCAAGCCCGGCAGTTCCTCCGCGGTCACCTCCGAGCGCATCAGGGCTACGCCCAACGGAACGGGCTGGATCAAGTGCGACGCGAACTACGTCATATCGGCCCTCGCGAAGCGGGAGGCCGAGAAGGCCGGATATATGGAAGTCCTCTTCCTGGACGCGCGCGAGCGCAGGTATGTCGAGGAAGGCTCTTCCTGCAACGCCTTCTTCTACCTCAAGTCGGGCGAGCTCGTCACGCCGGAGCTCGGCGACACCATACTGCCCGGCATCACCCGCAGGAGCGTCATAGAGCTCGCGCGGGCGAAGGGCGTCGAGGTCTCCGAGCGGAGGATAGCCATCGAGGAAGTCCTCGCCGACGCGAAGGAGGTTTTCTTTACCGGTACCGCCGCGGGCGTCACCTTCGTAGAGTCCGTGACCCATCTCGGCCGCATGGCCTTCTTCGGCGACAAGGCGGGCGAGCTCACCGCGGCGCTGGGACGAGAGCTCAAGGGCATTCAGTACGGGACCGTCGACGATACCCGAGGCTGGATGAAGAAAGCATAGAAAGACCGGGCGATGACGAAGACCGGTCTCGCGAACGGGATGTCCCTCGTCGAGATTCCGAGAGCGGGACTCTCGATACTCTGCGGCTGTCCCGAGAACGCGGTAAAATTCCTCATAAAGGGCGGGCAAATCCGCGAGGTGGAGCGTGACGGAGAGCGCTTCGAGACCGGTCCGAACGCCATTCTCCTCTCCGAGCTTCCGGTCCAGGGGGGCGGTTTCCGCAACCTCGGCGAATTCCCCGTGCTTCAAATGCTTTATCGCCAGGGCATGATCGTCCCCGGTCACCCCAACAACACCGGCGTCCGACCCATGATCATCGGCATGCGCGATCAGGTCGAAGCGCAGAGCCGCTATATCTACTCGGGGAATTACGGACTCTCCACGGTCGAGGAGCTCGCCATGGCCGGCCTCGATCCGGACAGGGCGGTCGAGTGCCTGCGCATGAAGCTCCGCTTCGCCTTCGGCTCGATCAGGAAGACCGAGGATCTCCTCGACCTTCGCGTTTTCGACGGCCACGCCATAGAGCTGCGCGACGGAGTTTTCGTGCGAAGGAAAGGCCTGAACCGCTACGAGTTCCTCGATTCGGGCCAGTCGGTCGAGGTGGACCTCTCCCCCGGCTCTTCCGGTCTCGAGCTGCCCTACGTATTGCCCCGCCGCGCCCTGTCGCCCAGCTATCTCTCGATCGTGCATATCGGCGAGGGCGATGGATGGGACCCCGACAGGCCCTGCATGGCCTCGCTCGTCCAATTCGACGGCAAGTATTTCATAATAGACGCGGGACCGAACATCGAGGCGAGCCTCGATGCGCTGGGCATAAGGATCAACGACCTGTACGGGATATTCCATACGCACGCCCACGACGATCATTTCGTCGGGCTCACGGCGCTGTTGCGATCCGAGAGAAGACTCCGCTATTACGCGGCGCCATGGGTGCGCGAGTCGGTAGAGGCCAAGCTTAGAGCCCTCGCAGGCATCGGCGCGCGAGAATTCAGGATGTACTTCGAAGTCCACGACCTCGCGGAGGACACCTGGAACGACCTGGACGGGCTCGAAGTCATGCCTGCCATGTCGCCCCACCCGGTCGAGACTACGGTCTTCCGCTTCCGCGCCCGCGGAGCGGAGGGCTCCCGCTGCTACGCCCACCTCGCGGATATCGCCTCCTTCGCGGTCCTCGATGCAATGGTCGAGAAGGACGCGCGAAAGCCGGGCATCTCGCGCGATCTCGCGGCTCGGACCAAGGCGATCTACCTGAAGGAAGCGGACGTCAAAAAGATCGACGCCGGCGGGGGCATGATACACGGAGACGCGACCGATTTCATGGGAGACGAGTCGGGGCGCATCCTGCTGAGCCACGGCATCGTCTCGATCCCCCCCGGCGCGGGAGCGAACGTATCGATAGCCAGATTCGGGGACGAGGAGGTCCTGATAGCTGCGAAGCCCGCAGGCGAATCTACCCCTCCTTTAAGCCGGGCTCGGGGACTCGGGGCCGGAAACGCCGCGGGCCCAACGGAGGAGATCGCCGCGTACCTGAGGCGGAACGCGCCCTTCGCCGACCTTTCGCCCGCCGCCCTCGTCATGGTCGCCGCGACTGCGAGCTTCGAGCGTATTCTCAGGGGAGGGAAGCTATGCAACGGTCCGACGCCTAGCCTCGACCTCATCGCGCGGGGGCAGGCCAGGGTTTCGGCCGGCGAAAGGATGGTCGAAACCCTCGGGCCCGGCGACGTCTTCGGTGAGGAAGGAATACTGGTCGAGGGCGGCCGTTTCTTCGAGGCCCTCGCCCTCGAGCCGATGGAAGTCTGTCGAATCCCCTCCGAGGCGATTGCGGAAAGACCTATACTCCTGTGGAGGCTCCGCGAGAGACTCGAAGCCAGGCTCGCCGCCGTCAAGTGCATCTTCGACTTTTCATGGCGCCCCGCCTACTCCGTCGGGGAATCCGCGATCGACTCCCAGCACGTCGAGCTCTTCGCCCTCATCGGAAGGCTCGACGCGAGAATGCGGAGTTCCGAGGCCTGCCCCGACTCCGCGGGACTCGTCGCTGAGCTTGCGGATTTCGCCCGTCATCACTTCGCGACCGAGGAGGAGTTCATGCGCCAGGGGGGCTATCCCGAGCTCGCCGCCCACTCGAGGGAGCATGAGTCCATCCTCCGCGAAGTCGCCGCCTATCGCGAGCGCGTCGACTGCGGTGACGAGGGGGCCCTCGGGGAACTCGATAACTTCCTCAAGGATTGGGCTCTTAAGCACACTCTCCTCATCGACAGACAATATATGCCTTTCCTTCCCGGCGCGCTCGCCTCGCGGTCGAGACCTTCGCAGGGCTAGCTTGAGCCCAGTCTCGCTTTACCCGTAGCCTTTCCCGGCTCTTGTTTGTTTATCGCTTCGAGGGTTCGCAAGCGGAAGGAATCCGAGCTTCGCGGCTCCCGTGGCGAGCACTCGGCAACGGTACTCCCGCAGGCCTGGCAGGCAGGGCCTCTGGCGGTACCCCTATTCCCATCTCGAGGGGCAAAGGATGGATTTCGGCCGCATTCTGGACGATTGGGAGAAGATACAAAGCGGGCATGAGAGCTCGACCATCGACAAGGATGCCCTATCGGAGGAGGCTCCCGGCGCGCAAGAGAGGGGCCGAGAGGCTAGTCGCTTGGCGGCCCTCAAACCGCAGGCCACGCTCGATCTCCATGGGATGACGGGAGCCGAGGCCGAATCGGCAACGGCGGATTTTCTCGAGTCTTCCTCGCGTGCCGGTCTCGAGAAGGTCCTCGTGATTCATGGTAAGGGACTTCATTCCACGGGCGTCCCCGTTCTCAAGAGAGCCGCGCGGAGGGCCATCGAGGCCAATGTTTTAGCTGGGCGCTTCGGCGAGGCTGGCAGAAAAGAAGGCGGATCCGGAGCCTTATGGGTGCTAATAAGGAAGAAACGTTGAACCTTTGGTTTAA
>CAYNFM010000062.1:0-6605 GCA_964396415.1 uncultured Treponemataceae bacterium
TTTCTCGGCGGGGAGGATCCGTACCAATGACTCCGCTTCAGCATCTATTACTGCGTGACGGCCTGAAGGAATACCGAGATAGCCAGCGTGCCGATCGAGCCGTTGACCAACTCGACGACAAGGAGCCGAGGGGGATAGGTCGTCTGGATCCACATGTTCCAGAATCTCGGGTAGACCCGAATGGCGGCGAGCATGGATCCCAAGAGAAGCGCCCCGCCGTAGCCCTTGAGCCCCACTAAAGGCCGCAGCCAGACGAAGGCCAGGGTCAGGATATAGACTTCGACCTGCGTCCCGAGGAATTGAGTCAAATAGTACTTGCCCTTTGTCGCCCAGCGCTTTACGGCCGGGCTTTCCGTTTCGGCTCGGGCGGAAATGCGCTCGACGAGCGGGTTCCCGTACAGAAATGCGATCACGACGAAATGAACGACGCCGGCGATGGCACCCCACAACAAGACGGTGACTATCACTGGTTTCTCCTTGAGGCGATGCAAGTACGATCTGCCTATTCGAGGGACCCTTCGGTCCCGAGCAAGCAGATGACGATCAGGATGCCGCTCACCACCAGAGCGGGTACGTAGATAGTCACTGTAATTCAATTTGCGCCGAGGGGATAGGCAAACACACCACTTCTCTGGCGCGTCTCGGGGGGCACGGAGGGGATGAGGACGGCGCGTCGCCCTCATCCCCCGTTTCGGCCTCGCTACATCGCCGTCTTCTCGAAGACGTGGACTTTGCCGCCTTCGGCGATGATCGGGCAGGTCTTCACGAGGTTGGCCGCCGCGGCCAGGGAAGCCGCCTCGACGATGCTATATCCGTTGGAGACGTTCCCTCCCGCCCCTTCCTGGATGCCGACTGAGCCTACCGTCTTCGACGCGCCCAAGGGCGCTCCCGGTTCCACCACCGAGGCACCCAGCGTCGCGAACCAGGCCATCCAGGTCTTCATCGACGCCTCGCCTTCCTGAGGAGTCGTCGGTACCTTACCGCCGCTGTACAGAAGCACGAAATTAGCCATGCTTGACCTCCTAGTGTCAACTTCAGATACTGCCGTCGCCATATACGACGAGGAACCGGATCGAAAATGTGCGGTCGCCGGGGATAAAATGCATTGGATATCCGCATTCTCGACGAAGCCGATCCAAGAACGAGCGATCCCCGCGGATCGGCCTCGCTCCCTTGGCGACTTTTACGCCCATGCTTGCCCTCCGCGCTTATTGCGCCGACGAAAGGCTCCGGCGATTCAGACTCGAAATGGCAAATTTTCAGACTGAATACCAAAGATATTGAGCTGGGCAATTAAAATATTGAGTTGAATTCGGACCATTCTCTGCATGATAAATTCCTCCATTTTCTTATTGAAGGAACTAATTCCCACAATGCTTGTTATATTTAGCTTCGCATAGATGCGCATATGGAGGAAGGATGTCTCTAAAGTATGTCCTAGCCGTCGTCCCGGTGGCCGACTTCGAGGCTGCCCATGCCTGGTACGAGCGCTTCTTCGGCCGACCGGCAGACAACCTGCCTATGGCGGGTCAGCTGGTCGAATGGCGGGTGACCGACAGCGCATGGGTCCAGGTCACCCTCGACGCCGGTCGCGCCGGCTCGGGGCTGTTGAACTTCGCGGTGGACGACTTGGACCGGCACATCGCCGAGTTCGCCGGAAAGGGCCTGGCAGCGGGACCGATCGAGACGGTGAACAAGGGAGTGCAACTGTGCGCCGTCATCGATCCCGATGGCAATAGAATCACCTTGATCGGGAATTTCCGAGTCCGCTACTAGCGCGCGCTCGCGGTCCGTCGCAGTTCCATCCCGGAGTAGCGAAGCCAAGGTCCTTCGGCGTCCTGGCCGGCCTCGATCCATTCCCCTGAGTTGCGGCCATAGCCCTCCGTAACGGCCTCGCCGTCATTGATAGGCTTTAAGGCCATAGTGCCGCCATTGGCGCTCAGTATGCCGCTGTCGCGATTATAAGCCAAGGCGAAGGATGCTTTGCCGCCCGCCTGTCGCCATGGTCCCAGTCGGCCGCGCCATGCGGGGGTTAGAGTCGTCGGCCGGAGCTTCTCCCCGTGCGCCGAGGCGAAATCCTCATCGGAGTCTCCTACTCTCCGCATGCAGAGAATCGGCAGGCCGTCGAGATGGACGAACCGCATCTGAACATGCCTCGCGCTTTCCGTATCGAGCGGCACGATTCCGAGAAGAAGCGGTTTCAGGCTCATGGTCGAATCCCGGTGGACGACCACGATCGCCGACGCTCGCGGAGCTTTGAAGACGAGGTCCTTCCCCTTTTGGTACACCGCGCATACCCCTACGGACGGCATTTGGTAGATCCCGCACAGCTCGTTTCTGAATTCCAGGCTCGCGCTGACGACCGGAGAGTCGCCTTCTTGCATGGGTCGTTCCGGATCGCGACCCGTCCGGATCATGAGCTGGCGCCTCATCCCCTGTACGAGCAGCGGCTCGAGAGCGGCGCTATCGAGGCTTCCGGAATTGACGGCAACGAAGACGCCGATGCCCTGTACGGGGTCCAGGCAGAATGCCGCATGGAAGGGAGGCAGGTCCCCGCCATGCCACACGGTACTCTCCAAGCCGAGCGAAGCGATCGGATGCCGCCAGAAGGTCAGCCCGATCTTAAAATCCAGGTCGAAGCTCACGCCTCCGTTCTGGACCTTCCAAAGCTCCATGATGCTGCTCGGTTTCAGGACCTTTCCCGCCCCGGCCTGGTCGCCGAGGAGCCCACGGGCGAAGCGGGCCATGTCGCGGGCCGAGCTGCAGAACAGGCCGGCCGGAAGATCCCGGATATAGGGAACCGGCATCTCCTTCCGCTTCGAGAATCCCTGCGCGATCCCCGCGGGATCCAGGCCGTCATAGGCGAAGCCGCTGTCGGTCATTCCCCAGGGCAGGAGGATTTCCCGCCGAACGAACTCGGCGTAATCCTGCCCGGAAGCGCGTTCGACGGCTACGGCGAGCAGGCTGAAGGCGGCGTTGGAATAGGAATTCTGCGTCCAGGGCTCCCTTGTCGCCTTCGTTCGGTTCAAGAGCCCGACTATCTGCCGATACTCCTTGCCCGTCGTTCCGGCCCTTCCTCCAGGCGCCTCCGGCTCCCAACCTTCCAGAATATCGGATGGCAGCCCGCTCTCGTGGGTCAGGAGACTGCGTATCGTGATCGCGGTCGAGGAACCGGAGGGCGACTTGAGCGTGAACTCGGGAACATAGCGCGCGACGGGGGCGTCCAGTTCCATCCTGCCCTGGTCCACCAGTTTCATGACGGCGATAGGCATGAGGAGCTTGCTGGTGGATCCGATGTCGAAGACGGAGCCTTCGTCGACCTTGCGGCCTTTGCCGGCATCGCCGAGGCAGAAGTAGCTGTCCTGGCCCAGGGAATCGATCAACGCGACGCCGAGGCCCCGTATTTTGAGCTTCTCCGCCTCGCTCCGAAGGTATCTCTCGTACCAACGGCCCAAGGTCGCCGAATCGTAGGCTTTAGGCTCGACTACGGTATCCCCGTTGCTGGTACAGGAGCTTAAAACAGGAAGTACTACTAAGAAGCAGACTACAGTGAAGATAGGAATTAATTTCATCGTTATTCTCCGTTCTCGATCGCCGGCCCTTCATTGCAGCAAGAAGGTTTTGATGTACTGCGCCACGACATTCGGCTCCAGCAGGAAGACATAGTGAGGCAAGCCAGTCATTTCGACGACTGAAGCCTTCGGGGCCGCAGCGCTGAAGTTAGCCCGTTGAGTCGCTAAAAGGGCTTGCGCGAAGGTAAAATAGGCTGCCGCGACGCGAGCCTGGGCTTGACTCCGGGATATCCACGGGAACATGTCCTTCGTCGATTCGGGAACCGTGTAAATAGCCAATGCGGGCGCCCGGACATCGGCGTAGTCGGGATGCCGGGCCGCCGCTCCGGTTCCGACGGCTGCAACTATGGCCGCCGGGGTCACGGGCCTGAGCAGTCGGCCATTGCTCGAAAATATCCATGTCGCGATTACATCGGATTCCGGATAGTCGGGCACGCCCTCCATTTTTGCCAGGTACGCGGCGAAGGCTCGGGGCGATGCTAGGTCCGACGTATCGGGTCGGGGCTGAGCAGGCGGGCTCGGGATCATCGTCGCCTCCGACATGAGCAGCCAATCGTAGGCCGCATCGAGGTATACTAATTTATTTACGCGATCCGGATGATCGTCGGCGAGTCGCGTCATTTCCGCTCCGGCGATCGAATGCCCCACGATGTCCGCCCGCGTTACGCCGACGACATCCATGAAGGCCAGGATATCCTCGGAGAGCGTCTTCGTGTCGTAGCCCGATGCGGGCCGCGAGGATTCGCCGAAGCCGCGACGGGTCATCGCGTAAACATGGAAGGAGTCGGTGAGGAGGGGAGCGAAGTAATCGAATATATATGCGCTGTTGCCGGCGCCGGCCAATAGAATCAACGTATCGCCGCTTCCGCCGAAGTCGAGGTACTGGAGACGCACGCCGGGGGCGGCGTTCGCGAAGAGCGAAGCGCGCGGCGCCGAATCCGCACTTGGCATCGGCGCGGATGTCCCCGAACAGACGGCCGCAGGGGCCGCGAATGCAAGGACCAGAGAAAGGCTCCAAGAGGGATGCATGGCTACTCCTCCATAACCGGAATCCTCGATGCGAGCGGCGATCAGTAGCTGATGCCGAACCCGAGGAAGCCCGGCCCGATCAGCGGCTCGAAGGTCTGTTTCCCCTGGTCGACGCGCTGCCTCGCCTCGTTACCCGCGGCGATCGAGGACCACACCTTTACTCCCAGGTCGGCGAGGAGGCCCGCGGCCGAGAACTCTATCGCGGGCAGGAAGTCGTTCAGGTTATGCGAGGCGTACGCGTTCAGGATTTCCGCATAAGGTCGATGGACGTAGTCGATCTCGCGCAGGTCCTGGGGAAGGAAGAGGATCGCCCCCACCGACTCCCCGAACAGCAGCGCGAGGTGCAGGCTCATGAAGCCGATCCCCTCCGCCCTGTCGCCCATCTTGACCTGGCCGGCTCCGGGCTGCTCGAAGGAGAGGGTCGCCATCTTCTTGACGTAGGCGTCCTTCTGGGCGGCGACGCTGAGGCGGTCGCGGTAGGGCGAGAGCTCGGCCAGCGTCATATCGGCGAGCTTCGCCGTCGCGAGCTCCTTCCCTATGGCGGCGGACTCGGCCTGAAGATAGGGCCCCGTCTCCCCGGCCGGAAGCAAGGCGTCCTTGAGCTTGGGGGTAAGTTCTCCTGCGACGTCCGGAGACGGAAGGGCCAGCTGGGCGAAGAGCGAGGCCGGGAAGACCAGAATAGCGAAGGACAAGAGGATACCTTTCATGGTTTTTCTCCTTTACCACGGCGAGAGCTGAGAAAGGGCTTTAAAGACTTTGCAGATTTCTAAAGAACCGAAAGCAAACTATTCTTCACTTGCTTCTTCTTGGGACTCCTCCTCGACGTATTCCAGTATGTCCCCGGGCTGACAGCCCAGATTGCGGCAAATCGCGTTCAACGTAGAAAAGCGGATGGCCCTGGCCTTATTGCTCTTCAGGATCGAGAGATTAGCCAGAGTAAGCCCCACCTTCTCCGCGAGCTCGGTAAGGGAGGTCCTGCTCTCGAACATGACTCGATCGAGATTGACTTTGATGCTCAACCGACGCTCCTAGACCGTGAGGTCCTGCTCGGCCTGAAGGGTCGTTCCGCGGCGGAATATCTCGGCCAATACGATAAGGACGAGGCCGGCGAAAAAACTTTCGATGTTCAGGTGGAGGCTCGCGCTTACGGTCGCTCCCGCGATACCGAGATCGCCTGCCACCAGGCTCCCGATGAAGTAGGAAACGAGCGTATTCGCGATCGCCCCACCCAAAGTCAATAGGCCGATCGCCCGTACGCGGCGGGCATTCTCGTCCTTGAAGATCAAGCCGGCGTGGAAGGTCCTGAAGATCCGCTTCAATTGGTAGATTACCGCCAGGGCGAAGCCTAGCTTCACGAAGCCCAGGGCCAGGAAACCCGCGAGCGCATGCGGGCTTTTCAGCGCTTTTGCCGGCAGTTGTATTCGTACGAGATCCGAGTTGAGGGAAAAGGCGAAACCCGAACGTCGGCTCAGAGCCTCGAGCAATTTTTGCTGGTCCATCAGAATCAGGACTGCGCAAGTCCAGAGGGATCCCACCATGAGCACTATGCAAAAGTACCAGGCCACGGTAAGGGATACCTCGAGCGCGGAGGAAATGGATTTCTTGCCGAAAACCTTCATGCTGAACTCTCCTAATACGTTTATACAAATAGTAGCACGGTCTTTATTAAAGAACAATAAATCTGTATCGAAAAACGATAAATATTTGGGCATTAAAGGACCCCTTGCCCTAAAGGAACAAGGGGTCGATTCGAGAAGAGCTGCCCTATCGCTTCTAGGCGAAGGCTCTGATGCGATGTCCGTCGGGATCCAAGGCCACGAAGCTCCGTCCGAACACCAGGGTCGTGGGCGGCTGCGCGAAGCCGACTCCCCTGGCCCTCCACTCCTCGAACAGCCTATTCAAGGCTTCTTCGTCGTGCAGCCTTATGCACATCTCCGTGCCGCCGCCCGTCGTGGTCGACGGCGGCAGGGACTGAGCGCGCTGTTTCAGCTCAAGCTTGAGCCC
>CAYNFM010000062.1:6705-20914 GCA_964396415.1 uncultured Treponemataceae bacterium
GCGAGGGCGAAAGGCCAAATGACGCGCCTCGTGCGGTTTTCCTTCAGGTCGGAATAGGAAATCTCGATCTTCAATTCTTCGCGGATGGCATGACGGACGCATTCGACGAGCTTGGGATCGACCGCGGGCCTGATTTCCGTAGGGACCAGGAGGGTACCGGTTTCCAGGCTCTCCTTGAGCTTCGGCGGGACGACGGCGCCGATCTTGGCCAGGGCGTCGCGAGCGGCCAGCGCCAGGCGGTCGTCGCCGCGCTCTATTACCCAACGCGTCCCCAGCACTATGGCCTCGATCTCGTCGGGGGAGAACATCAAGGGCGGCAGGGTATACCCGGGCCGCAGCAGGAAGCCCACGCCTGCCTCTCCTTCGATGGGAGCTCCCTGGGATTGGAGCGTCGCGATGTCCCTATAGAGGGTCCTGAGGCTGACCTGGAGTTCCTCGGCCAACACGCGCCCGCTCACGGCGTATCTCCGGCGGCGAAGGCTTTGCAGGAGATCGAAAAGTCGTTCGGTCCGCGACATGAGGGGCCTCGTATGGCCTAAAGATAGTCAATCTCAGTATCATTGAAGCTGTCGTCGCTCGTCCACCAGGAGGCGCCCGATGGAATCGATGAAAGGCAAGCGCGTGGTCATCACAGGTCCGACTTCCGGCATCGGCAAGGAGATCGCGAGAGAGCTCGGTTCTTTAGGCGCCCAGCTGATCCTCGCGTGTCGGGATACCGCGAAAGGCGAAGCGACCGCGATCGAGATACTGAAGGACGAAGGGGCGAAGGGCGCCGCGGTGAGACAGGTCGACATGTCCCGCCAGCAGTCGATCAGGGACTTCGCCCGCGGCATCGCCGAGGAGTTCGGACGCATCGACGCGCTCGTCAACAATGCGGGCATCAGCCGCGGCCCGCAGCGGCGCGCCGAAAGCGCAGACGGCATCGAGCTCACCTTCGCGACGAACGTCGTGGGCTACTTCCTCCTGACGCTCGAGCTAATGGACGTCCTGAAGGCCGGAGCGCCTTCGCGGATCGTCAACGTCGCCTCCAGCTTCGCGAGCGACCTGGACCTCGACGACCTGCAGTTCGCGCGCCGCCCTTTCGAGGGAATGAAGGCCTACGCCCAATCCAAGGCCTGCGACCGGCTCCTGACCTGGGCACTGGCCCGGCGTCTGGAGGGAACGCGGGTGACGGCGAATGCCATGGCGCCCGGCCTCGTGGTGGACACCGGCCTCTACCGCGATTTTACGGCCGAGATGACGCAGCCCCTCCGACAGAGGGCCGAGCTCACCGTCGCCCAGGGTGCCGATACCGCCGTGTGGCTCGCCAGCAGCCCGGACGTAGAAGGCGCGAGCGACCGCTTTTTTTATCAACGCAAGGAGATTCCCTGCGCCTTCAGGAACAGGGAGAGCGAGGAGAAGCTTTGGGAGATCTGTCGGGAATTGACGCATCGGGCAAAGTAGTCGAGGGTTTTCGGTGAGAATCACCTGACAAAAGGCAATGGGCTATTATACATTCCAGCTGCCTGTATCGGCGGGTTTACCTGCCCTATGTCGTCATATCGTCAAAGGCGAAAGAGCGATTCCTCTTCCTCAGATAAAAGAACCAGAAATAAAAAGCGGCAAGAGACCTGTAGGGTTTCCATTTTACCGACAGCTCTTTAAGCTCTTCATTATCCAGGCCCGGATTCAATTCTTTCGCGGCATTCATGACTGCGATATCGCCATGCGGGAATATATCCTTTTCCTGTAAACAGAACATCAAATAAACGTCCGCAGTCCATTGTCCTATGCCTTTAATCGCCGTAAGCTGCTTTCTCGTCAAATCCATTGCCTGGCTTTCGAGTTTTTCAAGAATAATGCGTCTATCGATTACCGCTTCGGATAAGGCCCGCAAGTACCCGGTCTTTTGACGGCTTATCTGGCAGTTTCGCATTTCTTCATCCGATAACTTCGATATCTCCATCGGATTGAACTCTTTCACATATGCTTTCAGCTTACTATAATGAGCATTTGCCGCCGAAAGGCTGATTTGCTGCTCAAGGATAATTCTGCTCAATGAAATAAAACCGGGCTCTCTTTTCCAATTCGGCGGGTCGCCGTATCGTTCGGAAATCAAGCCGAATATATTGTCCTTGCGCTTAAGCGCAATAATATCAGCCTTATTGACTATATCTTTCACCACTATGCTCGCAGGAGTTCGAATTTACGCGTCGATACCAAGATAACATTCCCCCATCGGGGATGACTATACGACAAAACAGGACAAATACCTTTTCTCAAGGGAAAATCCGAAAGCGGCTGGACTAACTCTCGCCTTTGAAGGGAAGCGAGAATAGGGGGAGACGGCAGGCCCCGATGAAACCTAGGCGCTCATAGACGGGCTTCCCGAGATCCGTCGCATGAAGGATGACGAAGCGAACGCTCCTCCGGTCGAGCTCGTCCAGGACCATGCTCACGGTCGCTCCGCCGTAGCCTAGCCCGCGCATACGGCTATCGGTGGCTACGAAATAAACCCCGCCGACTCCCGCGCCGTCTATGAAGGAAAAAGCCGCCGATGCCGATATCCCCCGAGCTCTGCCCAGGATGCCGAAAGCTCTCATATCTTTCATCGAGCTAAGCAGACTCGCGAAAGCGGGAGCCGTTTCAGCGCCCTTTCCGAACAGCTCGGCGACGACGATTCTCGCGAAGTCGAGGTAATCTTCCTGGGAATCAAGAGAAGCCAGCATGAGATCGGGCGGTCCTTGAAGGCGATTCCGTCGATGCATGTCCATCGTCATGCCGGTGGCGATCCGCTCGGCCGCGAACCCTGCGGCCAACAGCCTAGTCTCCGCGTCTGCCGGACGAGAGGTGGGCCCCACCCTCACTTTGTTCGGGATGATTTCGGCCCGAATTCCGTCCGTGAGCGCCACCGGCAGGTTTTCACCTTCCGGAAAATCAAGCCCAAAGACGGCGCTCGTCCAGGGCGAAGGCCTGAGATCGACGTATGAATAGGCGCCGCACCTGGCTATTGCCCTGCCCACGGCGCCCGCGGCGAAGTCATAGAACTCGAAAAGATTCTCGTCGATGCGATCCAGGAGCATACCGCGTGTATTATCATGAAGAGTAGCCGCAAGCCTATGGCTACAACCTCGGCTCGATGGCTCTTAGAATGTAAGGCAGTTTCGGCGACTGCATCGTCGACGGGCTCGGGCGAGTGCCGCGGTCGGAGTCCGCTCTCCGACTACTGCCCGCTTCGAACCGTCGTGCCAACGGGACCACTGGTAAATTCCTTCGCGGCAAGACGACCCTTGATTTACTATACGTACATGTAGTAGATATTGAGCTATGAGCGACTCGACCGGGGCTCTCTGCGACCTACGCATCGGGACTTCGGGCTACGACTACCCTGAGTGGGAGGGGATCCTCTACTCCAAAGGTATAGGCCGGAAGGAATACCTCGGGGCCTACAGCGAGGTTTTCCCCACGGTCGAGCTCGATTTCACCTATTACGGGATGCCGAAGCCCGATGCCATGAAGCAGATGCTGGGTCGCGCGCGGCGGCCGATCGATTTCGCCGTCAAGGCTAACCAGACCCTGACCCACAAGATCGACCCGGCTACCTGGCGGGACAGCCTGGGCGAGTTCCTGCGCGGCATCGCGCCCCTGGGCGAGTCCGGCAGGCTCTGCGCCATCCTCCTCGAGTTTCCCTATTCCTTTCACTACAAGGACAATGAGCGGCGCTATCTCGACAAGGTCCTCAAGGCCCTCTCCGCCTTCCCCCTCGTCGTGGAGTTCCGGAACGCCGAGTGGTTCAGCTCCCGCGTGATCGAGGGGCTCAAGGAGCGCCGCGTGGGCCTCTGCGCCGTCGATGTCCCGCGGCTCGAGGGGCTTCCGCCCCTCTCCGACCTCGTCACCTCGGATCTGGCCTACGTGCGCTTCCACGGCAGGAACGAGAAGGCCTGGTGGTCGGGAGACGGGGGCACGAGATACGAGTACCTGTATTCCGCCGACGAGCTTTCAGGCTGGCTTCCCCGGCTCGAGGCCATGAGCGCCCAGGCGAAGAAGCTCCGCGTCCTCTTCAACAACCACCGGCGGGGCGACGCCGCGAGGAACGCGCAAGAGCTGGTCCGCCTGGCCGAAAAGGCCAAGTTGCTGTAGGCGGCGGGGCGTGACCACGGGCACCATCCTCCACGTCAACGCGGTCGGCCTCATGGCGGCGATCGAGGAGAACCTCGACCTCGGGCTCAGGGGCCGGCCCTTCGTCGTCGCGAACGGGGCCGCCCCCCGTGCCGTGGTGCTCGATCTCTCCCCGCCCGCCCATCGCGAGGGCCTCAGGCGCGGGATGCCGCTTTCCCTCGCGCGGAATCTCGTGCCGGCGCTCGAGGTCAGGTCCCCGCGTCTCGACCTCTATCGCCTCGCGGAGGAGCGGCTCTGGCGCATCGGCCTCGAGCATACGCCTCTCGTCGAGCGTTCCGGCGCCGGCCATCTCTTCGTCGACCTCGCGGGCACGAGCCGCCTCCACGGCCCTCCCGTCGACGCGACGCAGAAGCTCAGGAAGCGCATCCTGGAAGAGATGGGCCTCAAGCCCGCGCTCGCCCTGTCCTCGAACAAGACGACCTGCAAGGTGGCGACGAGAATATTCAGGCCCAACGGCTTCGTGGCCCTCTCGCCGAACGAGGAGGGCCCTCTCGTGCGGAGACAGCCGGCCGGGCTGCTGCCGGGCGTCGGTCCCGTCCTCATGGGCCGCTTCGCCCTCCTCGGGATCGAGGAGATCGGCGATATCGCCGATCTCGCGGAGGGAGAGGCTCGGGCCATAGGGCCGAAGGGCCCCGAGCTCGTGGCGCGGGCGCGCTGCATCGACTCCTCCCCCGTCGACCCCGAGCCGATCGAGCGGCGAAGCGCGGCGGGAGAGCTCGTCTTCGAGCCGGATACCGCCGATCCGGAGGTCCTGCGCCTGAGGCTCGCCGCCCTCGTGGCCGAGATCGCCTTCGGCCTGCGCAGGGGCGGCATGGGCGTCCGCCGGGTGGGCGTGGAGCTTTCGTACACGGACGGCCCGCGCGGCTCGGGATCGGTCCGGGGCTCCCGCCTCCTCTCCCGCGACGACGAGATTCTCAGGCTCGCCCTCGCCGCCCTCGAGCGGGCGCGGAAGCGGCGCGTGCGGATCAGGCGGATCAGGCTCGAGCTTTCCGACCCGGCCTCGGCGGGGCCCGAGCTCGATCTCTTCGAGCCCGAAGACCTGCGCCTGACGCGGCTCCAGGCGGCCCTCGACAAGGTCCGGGGCAAGTTCGGCCCCACCGCGATCGCGCCCTGCGCCCTCCTCGCCCTGGGAGGCTGAGGTGCCGACGCCCCTCTTCGTCACGTCCTCGTACTCCTTCCACTTCGGCGTGGTCCCTCCCGCCGCGCTGGCGGCGGCCGCGAAGCGCCTCGGCTACGACGCCCTGGCCCTCACCGACCGCAACGCCGTCTACGGCATCCCGACCTTCATCGAAGCCTGCAGGGATGCCGGCATCAGGCCCGTCCTGGGGACCGAACTCGTCTACGAAGGGGGGCGAGCCCTTCTCCTCGCGAAAGACAAGCGAGGCTTCGCGCGCCTGTCCCGCCTCCTTACGGAGCGGGCGGAGCTCGGGCTCGACGCCCGGGAAGCCCTCCTTGGCGATCATGGGGGCCTCGTCGTCCTTAGCGACGACCCCGCCCTCCTCGACCGGGGCGGAGCGGACGAGGAGCTCTACGCCCTCCTCTCCCCCTGCAATCGCCCCCTGTGGCGGCGCCTGCGGCAGGGGGGCCGCCCCTGCGTCGCCGCGGGGGAAGCCCGCTTCCTCGATCGGGAGGACCGGGCCGTGCAGCGCCTCCTCGTCGCGATCGGGAGCGGCAGGACGGTCCCGGAGGTGAGGGACGGGGAGCTCTCCCCGGAGGTGGCCTTTCTGCGCTCGCCCGAGGACTTCGCGGCGACCTACGCCGAGGCGCCCGAGGCGTTGCGGAACAACGAGGAGCTCGCGGGGAAGCTCGCGCTCTCCGACCTGTTCGACGGCTTCGTCTTCCCGAGCTATCCGACCGAAGCGGGCGAAAGCGCGGCGGCCCGCCTGCGGGCCCTCGTCCTCGAGGGCGCGGCTCGCCGCTACGGGAGCGTCGAGGGCGCGGTCGGGGAGCGCATCGGCTACGAACTCGGGATAATAGAGGGAAAGGGCTTCTCGGATTACTTCCTCGTCGTGCGCGACATCGTCCAGGCGGCCAGCCGCAGCTGTGGCCGCGGGAGCGCCGCGGCCAGCATCGTGTCCTACGCCCTCGGCATCACCGACGTCGATCCGCTGCGGCACGCCCTCTACTTCGAGCGCTTCCTCAATCCCGGCCGCGTCGACCCGCCGGACATCGACGTCGACTTCGCATGGGACGAGCGCGACGCCCTCCTCGCCTCGGTGATAGCCGGCTACGGCGAATCCAGGGCCGCGAGGGTCGCTAACCACGTGTGCTTCCAGACGCGCTCCGCCCTGCGCGAGACGGCGCGCGCCTACGGCATGCCCGACGGAGAGATATCGGCCTTCGAGAAGCGGCTCCGGATAGACGAAGCGGGGGCCAAGGACGGAGCCGACGGAACCTGGGCGGAGATCGCCCGCCTGGCCTCCAGGATCGTCGGGCTGCCGCGCCATCTCGGCGTGCATTCCGGCGGGCTCATCGTCGTGCCCGACTCGCTCGCGAGCCACGTACCCCTCGAGAGGACGGGGACGGGCATCCGCGTGACCGTCTGGGACAAGGAGGGCGTGGAGGCCGCGGGGCTCGTGAAGATCGACCTCCTCGGGAACCGCTCCCTCGCCGTCGTGCGGGACGCGCTCGCGAACCTCGCGGAGAACGGGATCGAGCTCCGCGAGGATTCCTGGCGCCCCATCGACGACGCCCCCACGGTCGAGCTCCTCGCCCGCGGCGATTCCATGGGGGTCTTCTACGTCGAGAGCCCGGCCATGCGCCTTCTCCAGCGCAAGACCGGACGGGGGGATTTCGAGCACCTGGTCATCCACTCGTCCATGATCCGGCCCGCCGCCAACCGCTACATCAACGAGTACATCGACCGGCTCGGCGGAAAGCCCTACACGGATCTACACCCTCTCCTGGCCGGCCTTCTCGACGAAAGCATGGGCATCATGTGCTACCAGGAGGATGTCTGCAAGGCCGCGATCGCGCTCGCCGGCTTCACCGCGGCCGAGGCGGACGGGATCAGGAAATGCCTCTCCAAGAAGGACGCCCATGCGAGGCTCGCGACCTACAAGGCGAAGTTCGACAAGGGCGCCCGCGAGAACGGCGTCGACGAGGGGACGACCGGCAAAGTGTGGGAAATGATCGAATCCTTCTCGGGCTATTCCTTCGTGAAGGCGCATTCGGCGAGCTACGCGATGCTGTCGTTCAGGTCCGCCTACCTGCGCCGCCACCATCCCGCCGAATTCATGGCCGCCGTCATATCCAACCGCGGCGGATACTACTCCACCCTGGCCTACGCGAGCGAATCGAGGCGCATGGGCCTGACGATCCTCCCGCCCGACGCGAACGAGAGCGAGATTCGTTGCCGCGGGAAGGGAACGGGGATCCGGTTCGGGCTCGGGATGATAGCCTCCCTCAACGAGACCGCAGCCAAGATCATCGTCGGCGAGCGGGGAAAGAACGGGCCCTATCGATCGATCGATTCCTTCGCCCGGCGCGTTCGCATCGAAAGAAGCGACGCCGAGGCCCTCGCGGGCGCTGGGGCCCTGGACTCGCTTTCGCCCGAACTGTCGCGGGCCGAGAAGCTCATGCGCCTCCTCTCCGCCCAGGCCGCGCGCGAAGGACCGGCCCACTATGACGCCGAGCTCTTTCCGGAGACCGCTCCCGCCTTCGCCCGAAAGCCGGCCGCCCGCGACGGAGAGAGGAGAAGGCTCGAATCGGAGATGCGCTATCTCGGGACCACTCTGGCCGTACACCCCCTCGCCCTCCGGCCCGAAGCCCTTTCCATGCGCCGTTCGCTGGGGAAGGATCTCGATTCGCTCGTCGGGAAGAGGGTCGACCTCGTCGGATGGCCCGTCGCCTCGAAGCTGGTCGCCACCGCGAGCGAGGAGCCCATGGAGTTCGTGTCCTTCGAGGACGAGACTGCGCTCTACGAAACGGTGCTGTTCCCGGAAGCCTACGGGCGGTTCCGCCACCTTCTCTTCGAGACGCGTCCCCTCCTTCTCCATGGGCGCGTGGAGAGGGACCGGGGAGCCGTGACCGTGACCCTCTCGGGCTTAGAAAAGATTCCGTGAGCGGCCGGGCCTTCGGCCTGCGGTTTCGGGTTCCGCGTATGGGAAGTCTATTCCCTTCTCACTTCATGGAGTCGGTAATCGGCTTGAGGCAGGAGTATCCTGAATTCCCGAGCTTCTCGATAATTTCGATGATGGAATCGCTGACGTCCTTGCCGAAACCCGATATCGCTCCGTACCTGAACTTCACGATGCGGCGGATAAGGATGCCTATCGCTCCGGACTCGACTATGATGCTCGACCCCATCGCGAACGAGAGTATGATCTTCCTCGTATCCCCGTCCCCGGAGCCCAGCCATTTCCTGATCGATCTCGGGCCCCGCAGGAAGAGCTTGTTCATCGTTATGCTTATGGCCAGGAGCATGAACCTTTCTCCATCCGTGGTATGGCCGAGCTCGGCGAGCTGCTGGTTCTCGGCCATCGTGGCTTTCATGAGGGCGACGGTGGCTTCGTGGAAGACTTGGCCGTCTTCTTCCTCGTAGGCTTCGTCCCCGCGGCCTTCGCGGATCTGGACCGACCTCCACTTCGCTCCCGCGAGGTTGAGGATCGCGTAAACCTCGGCAGGCTTCAATTCGAGGCTTTCGAGTTCCCGCGCGGCCGCAAGCAATGTCTCCTCTCGGAATCCTCGATACTTCATACCCCTTAAAGCCCTTTCGCCCGGCGCCAAGACCCGCTACATGCCTAAAAATAGCGATAGCGCCTTCGAAAGAAAACATGCTTCGGATGGATGCGCGGTCGTCCCCTTTTCGATCGGCTCGGCGATCCGAGGCCTATGGCCCGGAGGTCCAGGTCCCATAGAGGGTGACGTCGGAATCGATCGTGAAGCTCGCCCCCGGGGAATAGAATGTCCCGCCGCCGCCGCCGTCCAGCCCCCCGTCGTCTCGGCTGTCCCAACCGATGAAGGTGAATCCGGCCCACACGAGGGGCCCGGTATTCCCCAATACCTTTACCGTCGATCCGGCGGCGTAGGACGTGGGATCGACGGGCACGCTTCCGGTAGTGGCGACCGTCGTATTCGCATAGGTAACTTTGTAGGGCGGTCCCCCGCCCATGTTCGAAGAGTATGCCATGGTGGAATTGGAGCAGGCTGCCAGGAGCGATGACAGGGCCGCCCATATGGCTATAGTCGACAGGCTAAATGTTCGCTTCCTGATCGGGATTCGCATTCGACGGCTCTCCCCCTGCTCTCTCACAGGTCTTCCGCCGGAGGCGTCTTGTCGTTCACGTAGGCATCGATCCAGGCCAAAAGCTCCTTGGCTTGACGGGTCCCGGTCTTTTGCAGGATCAGGTATTGCTGAACGGCTTTTTTCAAGTCTCCGGCTTGGAGACAGGCTTCGCCGTAGTATTCTCTCGCATCGGGGAAATTGGGCCTCAAGGACAAGGCTTGGTCGTAATAGGAAAAGGCTTGACTCAGATTCCCCGACTTCCTCAGGCTATAACCTTCCATGTTCAAGGCTTCCGGGTAATTCGGCCGAAGCTTCAAGGCTTCGTTGAAGTCTTTTACAGCCTCGTCGAATTTTCCGCCTTTGGCGGCCTGGTAGCCCTGATTGTACCAGGACTGGTAGGTCGCCGGCGCCGGGAGCGAAGACTGACCTCCTCCTCCTCCGCTGCCACCTCCCCCGCCCCCGCCGCCGCTATCCGCGAACAGGGCGGGCAGAGCGAGCAGATATACGCACGACCAAATGACTCTATTACGCATGCGAACCTCCATACGATAAACCAGCGATCTTCAACTTTCCTAAAGTTCCGTTCCCACGATAATCGGCCCGGCCGGCCCGGTGCCGGCTCTCGCGCTCTCGACCGTCACCTCGATCGCGCGAGGCTCCTCGCTCCAATGAGCGTCCATGGCGCGGAGGAATCCTCGTCCCTCGCCTTCCCACTCTATGTCGCCCACCTCGGTCCAGTCCCCGCCCCAGCGAGCCCAGAGGCGGTACGTTTCCCCGGCCTTCAATTCTTTCAGCCCCGCGAGGCCGAGGGCGACCGTCTGTCCTCGCGTATCGTAGCTGCAGGTCCCCGTGACGCTCCCGTCGACGGCCGCGAGCTTCTTGACCGCGACGTCGGCGCGGGTGACGAAAGCCAGGGAGCCCTCCTTCGCGGCGATCGTATTGATCGAAAGCAGGGCCCAGGCGGAGGCTCCCGCTCCCCAGGCGACGAGGAGGCCGAAGGCCACGGGCACCAGCCCTCGCTTCAGCTTGCGAAGCGCCAGGCGGATCCGGCCTTTGACGGTTCCCAGGGGCAGGCCCAGCGTCTCGGCGACTTCCTCATGGGAAAGCTCGTCGAAGAAAGCCAGCCGGAGGGCCTGGCGCTGGGCTCCGGGCAGGCGCTCGATGGCTTCCTGAAGGGCATTGACCCTGAAGCTCTTCCAGGTCTCCTCCGATGGATCGCCCCGGTTGCCCATGGCTTCGACGAGGACATCCATGTCCTCGAAGTCCAAGGCCGGCCTGCGGCTGCGGCGTCTCAACTCGTTGAGGATGCGAAAGTGGGCGATCTGGAGGATCCAGTTCCTGAAGCTGCCCCTCGTCGGATCGAAATCGCGCGACTTGGTCCAGACGACGAAGAAGACCTCCTGGACGAGGTCTTCCGCCGCGCCCTCATCCAGGCTTTTTACGGCGACGTGATGCAGAAGGGGCGCATATCGACCGTAGAGGACCTGGATCGCCCGCTCGTCGCGCTGGACGACCTTCCCCATCCAGACCTCGTCCTTGACCCGCAGATCCCCTTCCTTTTCTTCCACGGCGACCACCTATGCCCATGAATACACCCGGCCGACGCGTTCGGATCATTCAATTCATCGTTTCGCCGCGTCAGGCGCCTTCTCGGCCTTTCGCTTTTTCCTTCTTCCTCGCATATATGTCGGCGTCCAATAGGGAGAGGAAATCGCTCGCGCCTCCTCCCTCTTCCTGCCTGTACGCCGAGCGGCCGATGCTCGAGGATAGGCTATACATCCGTTGTTTCGACCTATTGAGATTCTCGATCTCCCGCTCGATGCGACGGACAAGCTCTTCCATGGCCATAGGATCCTTGAAATCGACCAGGACGACGAATTCGTCGCCTCCCAATCGGGCCACGTGGTCTTCCACTCGGACGGTTGAAATGAAGAAACCTATGGGGAGCGTATGGAAGACGTAGTATGAAGCGGAAATAATCATGAGCGCGATCGAGAGCAGGAGCGCGCGTTAAAGGCGAGCATCGACGTCCGCCCTCGCGCTTTTCCTTCTGTCGCATGATAGCCACAGTATCAGTATGACGACGAGGCAGAAACCATATAGTTGAAGCTTAAGGATAGTTTCCACCAGGCGTCCTCTTCGCGGGTCCTATGCCGAACGCTTCCGGGAATTCATTCCCTCGCGATAACGGGGGAACTCATCGGTAATTTCATGGGCCATGGGATTCATCGCGGCGCCGAAAGGCTCGTATCCGCCGACTATCTTTTTCGCTTCGTTTATCGATTCATCTCGACTCAATTCCCGTCTTCGTCGTCGTAATCCTCGTTCTCCTCTTCTTCCTCCGCTTCCTCCTCTTCGTCTTCCTCCTCCGCCTCGATGTCTTCCTCGAATTCGTCGTAGAGCCTGAGGATCGTCTTGACGAGGATCGCCTGAGTATCCCCTTCCGATACCTCCGATAAGTCGAAGCCCTTCTTCTCCAGAGCATTCCCGAGCCAATCGTCCTTGCCGATTTCGTCGATGATGTGCTTGGCGAAAAGCTCCACGACCTCATCGAACTCTGCCCTCGCCATACCTTCCTCCTATTCTCTTCTCAAGAAGCCTGGCCAGTAACGCGCGATGGAGACGGAAGAGCGATCTACTTCAATTCGCGTATGTATTGCTCTTTTTCTATCCATAGTTCCTCCATCCGATACATGTGATAGTAATCGTGGAAAATCATGTGCCGAAGAAGTATCTCGAAGGAATAGCGGTCATATTCCTCGTGCTTCCCGATTTTTTCCCAAACTTCCTTCTTGGCCGTCCTTATTCGCCTTATCTGCCTATCTCGCAAATCGCGGAATTCGGCCACCAATTCCCCTGCCGTCTTCTTGGGGTTATTCGCCTTAGGCTTATCCTCGGGGGTGTAGGGTTTCATGACGGGGCTTTCTTCCTCGAGGAATTGCTCGATCCTGCCCAACAGCATTTTCTGGGTCTCGACTAAATGGTCTATATGCTCGTATATCGTCCAATAATCCTTGATTCGCCGGTCGATCTCTTCCTCTTTCATCCTTTCGACGAATTGGCCCAGCATCTCCTTGTCGTTCTCCAACGCGACCATGAAGGCTTTATTCATGCTTCTCCTCCCGCGAAATCCGTCGTATCGGCCCCATTCTACCCTATTCGGCCCGCGCGTCAAGGCGAAGAGGCGGGTCGGAATGCCTGTCGCGAAGGCATCCCGGCGAAAGCCGGCCTTCGTAAAGCGGCGCCGCCATTATTATATTGATGCCATGACTCGGAGGACCGTGAATCCCCGCGTCTGCGGTTTCGGTGGGAGGCGTCCATGGACGAAGGGATATTTCTCGCGGTAGACGAGTACATAAAGGAGAGGGTAGGCCTCGAGGACGCCGTCCTCCGGGAAGTCAAGGAATCCTGCAGGAGGTCCTCGATGCCCGATGCGGAAATATCGGCGAATCAGGGGAAGTTCCTTCAGATCCTCGCTCGCGCCTGCGGCGCCAGGAGGATATTGGAGCTCGGGACATCGGTCGGGTATAGCTCGATTTGGCTGGCGAGGGCCCTTCCTTCGGACGGAAGGCTGCTGAGCGTCGAATTCGACGAAGGCAACTATAAGATAGCAGTCGAGAATATACGCAGGGCGAAGCTGGAAAGCGTCGTCGAATTGAGGCGAGGCAAGGCCCTGGACGTCCTGAGGGATCTCCTGGCCGAGGGAGAGGGCGGTTTCGACTTCATCTTCATAGATGCCGATAAGCCTCCCTATTTGGAATACCTCGAATACTCCATCGAGCTTTCCAGGAAAGGTACGATCATCGTAATGGACAACGTGGTGAGGAACGGCGAGGTGCTGAACGGGAATTCGGAGGACGAGAGAGTAAGGGGCGTGCAGCGCCTGAACGATCACCTAAAGGGCCGCAAGGAAGCCGATTTTACCATCCTGCAAACGGTCGGCGGGAAAAGCCATGACGGCATGGCCGTCGGCATAGTAAATTGAGATTAGCCATGGCCTCGGGCAGATGTCGAACGGGCCGAGGCCCATGGAGGAGGTAGACGATGGACTATCCCATGCGCTCCGACCTGAAGGTCGGCAGTCAATTCCCGGATTTCGAGCTTCCCGATCAGGATGGGGAAGCGCGAAAGCTTTCGCAGCTCCTGCGGGGATTTCCCGGGGTCCTCATATTCGGCCGAGGCTACTTCTGCCCGAAGGACCGACGCCAGCTGACCAATTACGTTCAGCATTTGCAGCCCGAGTTCCGCGTCAATTACTGCCATCTCATCTCGGTTTCGGTCGATGACAGGATGAATACCAACGAGACGCGCGAGGCCCTCGGCGCGGACTGGCCCTTCCTCATGGATCCCGACCGCAGGCTTCTCCACGAGCTCCAGATGGTCGATACCACCGACAAGGCCCACGGAGAGATATACATTCCCTACACCTTCATCCTGGACCGGGATCGGACGATCCACAAGATCTACAACGGGTGGTGGTTCCTCGGCCGGCCTACGCCCGAGGAAATACGCATTGACTTGCGGGAATTGATGAGCCGGAGGCCGGACTGGGTGTACGGAGGCGCGGCGGGATGACCCCTCGGCCGAGGGACGCGATCCCGACGGGGCTGGCCGGCGCGACGCCCCATGGCGCCGCGCCGACGCGGCCACCTAGGTATTACTTCTTTCCGTACAGGGGCCCCAAGGCCTCGCAGGCGCGGTAGTCCGAGCCTTCGGCATCCATGCCCATCGCGCTCCAGTAGCTGGGCCGGAAGAGCTCGTCCTCCCCGAGGTTGTGCATGCACACGGGGATGCGGAGCATCGAGGCGAGGCTGACGAGGTCGG